>JBOFIW010000605.1:0-2298 GCA_051650365.1 Vibrio sp.
AAGTCGTTAAATATTCAAAGCTGGTATCCGCCAACATTCGATAGTTGCGACTTGAGGTGACTCTTTTCAGTAGGGTTCGAGGAAACATGCACAGCCTGACGTTATAACCTAGTTCTGCCAAAAATAATGACCGAAACAATGATAAGCAATCAATTGGCTATCATGGTAGCTGTTAAGTCTGCCGCACTTTTTCTGAATAACTGGCTACATACTCGGCACAAGCAACATTTTTGAGATGTTGTTTCCATTTATTACATCAGTAATACATGCTTTTTGAATACATTCTCATTGATGAGTCATTCTCCTATTATCTCCATCTACTCGCATTGACGCTGATTTCTCAAATCCATCTGCTAGAATAGTGCTCGATTTGATTTCAACTTGGGCTATCTATGCGTCTTTTCTCTACCATTCTAATGTTACTCTTAGTTTTTCCTAATCTTGCTTGTGCTCAAGTTGATTTAGTCAAAGTGGATAAATCTAAGCGGCGTATGTATTTACTTCAAGGCAATGAGGTGGTTCGCGAGTATCGTATCGCATTGGGTAAATCTCCCAAGGGACATAAACAACAAGAAGGGGATCAACGCACACCGGAAGGGCATTACCTATTGGATTTCGTTATGCAAGAATCGCATTTTTATCGTTCGATCCATATTAGCTATCCCAATCAACAAGATGAACAATCCGCTGCATTACTAGGTGTAAGCCCAGGGGGTGACATCAAGATCCATGGTTTGAAAAATGGCGAAACCGCAGATCCCAATTTCATTCAGAGTTTTGACTGGACTAATGGCTGTATTGCTCTAACCAATTCAGAAATGGATGAATTCCTAAGCTTGGTTCAACCGGGAACCCCCATCAGCATTGAATGGTAGGTTTCCACTTTTGAAAAATTATTGTTTCAAAGGTTTCACTAATGCATCTAGCCCTTCGATTTTAAGGGCTAAACAGATCTCGAGTAGTTCGCCCAATTCACCCTCCGGGAATCCTTGTTTTTGAAACCAAAGTAAATAAGGTTCAGGTAAATCAATCAAAATACGTCCTGCATATTTACCAAATGGCATTTTCATTCTTGCCAATTTTAATAGATGTGTTTTTTCAAACATTGTTATTTAAGCTTTCTATAAATCAGGGGCGTAGCCTAAATCCAAATTACGGGAAAGTAAATGATTCTCTGCATCTTGATGCAGGAATAAATGGTTCATTTAAATGTGACTTATCACCCATCATTTTATTTTTTGTTAGCAAATTCTCAATTTAATCATCCAGAAGATGACGAATTAATAATTTCATCCATAATCAATCTGGGTTTGAAATGCATCATTTCAAATAGGTGACATTATGAGAACGCACAACAACTCCAGCATTTGGTTTACTCTAGATTATAAAATCGCATTCTTCTTTCCTGCGTAATCCCTTCTCGCCTGGATGACTAGGCATGTTCTTGCAGTCAACTTACTGCAATACTGTTTTGTTATTCAGCCTTCTTACAAGCTTGAAGTATGGCTTATTGTCTTTTGTAGACAATTATTAAGTCTATTTACTTATATTTTCGCTTATGCCCGAACCTAATTAAGTCAGTAGAAATAATAATTTAAATATTGCACTTCAAGATCTGTAAGAATTTAAACACTTCCTGATCTGGTGTTAATATTATTTAGCGTCTTGACTAACCATTAAATAAATTTAAGCGCAAAAAAGCCAATATTACTTTCTCGCTTAAGTATGTAAAATCTTAGGAAAACCAATATGGAAAATTTTAAACATTTACCTGAACCCTTCCGTATCCGTGTTATTGAACCAGTAAAACGTACGACTCGTGAATATCGTGATCAGGCTATTTTAAACGCAGGAATGAACCCCTTTTTACTGGATAGTGAAGATGTATTTATTGACCTACTGACGGACAGCGGCACAGGCGCGATTACCCAAGAGATGCAAGCCGCCATGTTCCGCGGGGATGAAGCTTACAGTGGTAGCCGCAGTTACCATGCCCTAGCCAAAGCCGTGAAAGCTATTTTTGGCTATGAATACACCATTCCAACTCACCAAGGCCGCGGTGCTGAACAAATATACATCCCAGTGCTAATCAAAAAACGTGAAAAAGAAAAAGGGTTAGATCGCAGCAAAATGGTGGCCATCTCCAACTACTTTTTCGATACCACTCAGGGCCATACCCAAATTAACTGCTGCGTCGCCAAGAACGTGTATACCGAAGAAGCGTTTGATACCGGAGTGAAGGCCGATTTCAAAGGCAATTTCGACTTAGAAAAGCTTGAGCAAGCCATCCTTGAAGCC
>JBOFIW010000606.1:0-2249 GCA_051650365.1 Vibrio sp.
CCAGAGCGTAATCCGTAGAAAGGGATTTAATAGAGCGGCATTTCGTCCGCTACGTACGGATTACTGGTACGCTCACGGCCAAACGTTGATTTAGGCCCATGACCGGGAATAAAAGTCACATCATTACCCAGCGGCCACAACTTATTCTTAATCGAAGCGATCAGAGTATTGAAATCCCCTTGCGGGAAATCGGTACGACCAATGCTGCCGTTAAACAACACATCGCCTACAAAAGCGAGTCGTGCTGATTCACTAAACAATACAACATGCCCCGGTGTATGACCCGGAGTGTGAAGAACTTGCAGGGCTTGCTCACCAAACGTGACAACGTCACCATCATTCAACCATTGAGCCGGTTCAAAAGCCTCAGTCAGTGGGAAACCAAACATTTTGCTTTGCCCCTCCAAGCCTTGTAGCCAGAAGTTATCCGCTTTGTGTGGGCCAACAATGCGAGCACCACCAAGAGCTTCAGCGAGTGGCTCCGTACCACCAACATGATCAAGATGGCCATGAGTCAGTACCAGTTGAGTGACTTTTACTCCGAGTTCAGCGATCAACATCACCAGTTGTTTCACATCACCGCCCGGATCCACCACAACCCCTTCCATGGTTTCATCGCACCACACGATCGAACAGTTCTGAGAAAACGCCGTAACGGGCACCACCTGATATTGTAAAGACATAAACCTATCCTGTCTGATTCTTAACTGGCAGGCACTATGTCACTAACGTCAGTCTTTGACAAGTTAGGCTCCCACCCACTGACGAACGGGACCTGTATCAATATGAATAAATTTACTTTTCGGATAATAACCTACACCACCCACTTGCAAGCTAATCGCGGCCTCGCGGATTTTTTTCAGCGACACGCCATCTAGACGAAAATCAATCGCCTGTCCTGACATGTGATAGCTCTTCTTCGCTACCCCTTTCGATTTTTTGCGCAACTGTTTATTGGTTGCCGGAGAACGGTAACCCGAAACAATGTGTACTTCCGCTTGTGTACCTAATAGCTGTTGAATTTGGCACAGTTGATCAAACAACGCTTTGTCCATGGCATGGACTTCGTCACGACGAAAATCACGACACAAGTAATTCAAGCGTTTCAATTCGGAGCGAACATAGTTTTTGCCATTGAAATAGCGTGTTTCAATGCTTTCGCCCGTGTGCAAGTTACTTAACGCTAATTCTCTTGGCTTCGCGGCATAACTCGCGAGAGCAATGCTGGGCGTACAAGCGGCTAAAATGATCCCACCTGCGGTCAGTTTTAAAAAATCTCGTCGTGTTGTGTGCACTTTGCTACCTATCAAACTTAGCTCTACCGATACGGAAAGTACCGAACTCTGGATTCGATATCAAATGCATAAAACGTGCTAACTATCACTAATTCACGCCAGCAAACTGCTTATTACTTGAGCAATAAGGGAAATTTCCTGCTGTCAAATTTTAGTCAAATTTGGATACGTGTCACCATTGCTCAATGCCGAGGTGTCGTAACGGTAAATATCGTCACGATACTGCATTGTTCCTGCCTCATACCAAACGGTTTGGTAGATGATCTGCACTGGAATACGCTTCTTCAGCGCGATGGTTTTGGTTGTTTCTGGGAGTTCATTCAATACAATGCCTTGCTGTTCTAATAGGGTTTGCGCGAATTTCTGTGCATTCTCCACTCGAATGCAACCTGAACTAAAGGCACGCGCAGCACTATTAAACAAATGCTTACTTGGTGTGTCGTGCAGATAAATCGCACGTGAATTTGGAGTATTGAATTTATACATTCCCAATGCATTCTGCACTCCAGCCAACTGGCGCATCCGATATGGGAAGGTTTCTGGCTCAACCGCGGCCCAATCAATTTGCTGTGGGTCTACCACTTCAGGATCCGTCCAACCACGAATAATTTCCATTTGATGCTTGACTAAATATTCGTGGTCGCGTTTCACCATTGGCAGGATATCTTCCACCATGATCTTGCGTGGTACATTCCAAGTCGGGTTGATAATTAACGAATCCAGCTTAGTGTTCATCACAGGGGTCGGGCGTGTAACACGCCCCACTACCACTTTAGCTTCAAACACTTCGCGTCCTGCATCCCAATATTTCATGGCAAAACCAGGAACATTGACCACGATCGCGGTATCTGGTGGTGTAGGCCATAAGCGTAAACGTTCAGCATTAAGTGCCAATAACGCCACTCTTTCCGCTACAGATTTATTTAGCCACTTCATGGTGTCTGGACCAATCAC
>JBOFIW010000607.1:0-12422 GCA_051650365.1 Vibrio sp.
CCGGAGTACGTCAACGTTGGGTATTAAGCCCAGCCACTGTAGAGAGGGAGGCCAAGAGCCTCCTTTGATTTTTGGGAGAGAGTGATGACGCATAAAATTGCTGTGGTCTATATCGGGCCTAAGCCAAAGAAAAAAGACACGGTCGCTGGCTCTAGGCTGGTGTTTCCGCGCCATAAGCCGGTCTTAGTTGAACAAGATTTGGCTTATCAGCTACTGGATTTTCCGAGCGTATGGATAACGGAAGAGGAGTTAGAGGATCATCTGAAGCTTCTTGATGAAAAGGCCCAAGCGATGGCTCATCAAAGGGCAGCGCAAGAAGCAATGCAGGAGGCAGAAGAAAAAGCGGCTTCCATGGTTGTCATGCTAAATGGTGAGGAGTTGGATCTCGATAAGCTCAACTCAGCCAAGTTAAAGACGCTGATCGCTGCTAATGAGCTAGATATTGCCCCCAAAGGCGCGCAGGAAGAGGTGACAGAGTTTCGAGTACGAGTGCGCGATTATCTGCGTCGCATGAGTGAAGAGAGTGAACCGGCAAACCTCGCGGAGTGATTATGGAAACCGTCGCTATCGAACAGTTTGTGCCTACCCTTCGACAATTGGTCAATGTCGCACTTGCGCCATTACTGCACAGTGCTTTGCTGCAAGCTGGGCAAGAGTTTTGCCGAGAAAGTGGTCTTGTGCGTTACACGAGAACAATCGACAGGGTTAGTGCGCACCAAGTGGTCGCGATTGTGGGTAGCTCTGAGTTGAATTCACCGAGTGTTGGTCGGTACACCACCGCTGAGTTGATGGCGGTGGTGGATGATAAAGGCTCGGCATTAATCAAAGGTATTGATTATCTGCAAACCAGTCGTGATGAGCTGCGCTTTCTAAGGGAGGGGAAAGATCTTTTCATCCACTGTGCGATAGAGCCGCAACGTGACTCACAGACCTTACCCAAAGTGCTTTGGGATGAGTATGGCCAAGCGATCTGTTATGGCGCAGCCCATTGTCTGATGTTGCAACCCGATAGTGATTGGCACAATCCATCGCTGGGTCGTGAGTATCGAACGTGGTTTGTTGAGGCGATCCGCTGCGCTAAGCGTTTTGGCTTAGAAACGGGTCAACAACAGGCCTTTACCAATCAGGTACGTCAACGGGAGTTCTTCTGATGAGCGTCACCATTAAAGGGCTTATTGATCGCGTTGCGCGCGATCTCATCGACGTTCGACATGTGCGTTGGTCGCGCCCAGAGTTGATGGACTTTGTGAATGATGCCATTTCAGCCATGGTGATTCGCCGGCCTGATTTATCTCGAACAACGGCGATGATCGAATCAAGTTCTTATCAGGTCAGTCTACCGGCGGATGCCTATCAAATTTTGGCGGTCAACCACATCAATCAACAGGCGGCGCAGTTTGTGAATATTCATAAACTCAATCAACTCTATCCAGAGTGGCGTAAAACCGCAGGGGTACCTGTTTGTTGGACGCGTAATGAGCTCGATGAAACCACCCTGTTTTTATACCCGTCGCCTCAAGCACCAGTCAATGTGGAGCTGGTTTACTCACGGACGTTACAAGTGGCGAGCGAAAGCGATGTCTTTCCACTGCCTGAGATCTATTTAGGGGTAGTGTCGGATTTTGTGATGTACCGAGCCTATAACAAAGATTCGCAAAATCCCGCGGAAGGCCAAAAAGCTCAGTTGCATTTACAAGCCTTTGCCACCGCGTTGGGCGATAAGACGGCCACCGATAATGCTAAGGCGCAGATGATCCAGAGCAGTGAAGGGGCACGTTAATGAGTTCGCCGTCGATGGAAGCACTGGTGAAAACGATTGATGCGCTCGAGAAATCCACCGCAGAGCTGGTGGATCTATACACTCAAGCGCTCTTTGGTGTGGATTCGAGTGCCCATGTGCTCAGTAGTAACGTCAACGCGAAAGCGCTGCAAGTGGCTGAGAATGCTATCACTACGACGGCGAAAGCAAGAGAAGCGGCGCTATCGGCGCACATTGCCACCGAACAAGCCTCTCGCTCTGCACTGCATGCCGACCGCTCTGAAGCGGCGACGCAGATTGCGGTGATTCATGTTTCGCACTTAAAAGCGCTGCCGACCTATGAGCTGACTGACGGGAAACAGTTTTCTGTCGCGGGGTTTTATGCGGGGAGTTATGCCGGTGGCGGCTTCTTTGTGTTCGATAGTGAGCGAGATTTCTCGGATCATAATGGCGCAGAGGTCATAGCACTGGATGCACTAAAAGCTTGGGATGGCGAAGAGCAGACGGTAAACACATTTTTAAGTTGGTCGGGTGTAGGTCAAGGTTGCTTTGTGCAAATCGGTACGCACACTCTGTATGCCAGCCAGTTTGTGACAGATCCCAATGATCCCGTCTCTGTCTATCGAGGACTCGATAGGCTCAATAAGCAGGTGACCCACGGCTCAATCATTTATCTGGATAGGCCGATGGTTGCGCCGAGTTCTGCACTCATCATCGACAAAAATCAGGTCAAAGTGATTGGTGGAGCACTGACTCGAACGCTTGGCGTGACCGAATACCCATTTTGGGTTGGTCGCGCAGATACCCAAGTCGACGGAGTCACTTTTATTGGTCTTTCCTTGACAGGTGAGCGAGAGGACAGCAATCCGCAGTGGGGTAAGCAAGGGGTATATATTCGTCGGGCCACCAATACGGCGTTTATCGGCTGTCATTTTAAAAAAGTGGGGGATGCCGCAATTCGACTGGCCGCGTCTCTCTCTAGCCATACGGTGGAGGGCGCTTTAGAGTCGCGAACCGATGGGGTTCAGTTGATTGGTTGCGTCTTTGAAGATTGTACGCAGGTAACCACCAATAACACGGGAGCACAGAGTGTGATTTTCAGTGGCTGTGTGCTGCGGCGCATTGGCTCGGTGAAGTTCACCCAAAGAAATTTGGTCAAAGGCAAACCCAGTCTGCTCATCGGCTGCTTATTTGATGATGTGTCAAAAATTGTCGAGGTACAGGGTGGGGGCAATGTAGAGATAGTCAACTGCTCTGGGACAGCAGAAATGCTGATTGCCGCTTACCCAAACGCTTCCACCTTTGTGACGGGACAACCTATTCCTTACGGCAATATCCAAATTCGCGGGGGCAGCTTTGTATTGAGCTGCCCCTCTGGGAACGCCTGTTATCTGGAAACCCTCGACTCTCCCAGTGGGCAAAGAGTGGTTAACTACGGCTCAGTAGCCATTTTAGGTGCTAAGCTCACGTCGTTAAATCCTCAAGCTCGATTGCTGCGTGCGCACGCCAATCCTTCGGTCACGGCCTCAATGCATCCCAATATTCGCGTGGATGGATGCCAACTGAGTAACTTTCTTGGTGATGGATTGGTCAGTGTGAGTCACAGCGTGGTGGATGAGTGGTCGCTAGAGATAGCGAATAACCAGTGGGATGAGGTGAATCGCGTGTTGGTGGCCGAATTGAGAAGCGGTGGAGCTTGGTCCATCGATCTCTCCAATAACCGCGGCAAAGTTCGTCTAGGGTCCCACAGTATCGCTCGTGCTGCTTTGGGGCGATTACTCAAAGTTCATCGTAATCGCTTGGAATGCAGCTCGAATGAGGGCAACAGTTTTGCCTTCTTTGATATGGCGTTCTTCACGTTTGCCTTGGAATTGACCGAAAACGAGCTAGATGTTTCCCAGTATTGGCGACCTGTTTGCGCCTCATTTGCTCAGCCCAGCACTTCGGGATGCACCCTGAAAATGGGGGGTAATAAGCTTTATCTGCCTGCCTTGGGGTCAGAAGGTACGCTGCCAAGACCTGTGTATGTCAGTGCTGGATCGGGGATAGGTTGGCAGGGCGTTTTACAATGTTACCCAAGTCATGTGTTTGGAGAGGGGCGCAAACTCAGGGCGGAAACGGCCAGTGGCCTCAGTTTTTCGGTGATTGAATTTGAGTACCTCTGGGTGGGTAAAGAGTCGAGCCGCCGATTACTGAAAAGAGTCTTTGCGGAAAACATCGCAGGCGTCAGTGGTGCTTGGCGAGTTGTTGAGGTGTACAGCGATGGCGTGGTGAGAAGCCATGGCCGGCACCAAAACCAAACCTCCAATGATTTTAACCTTTACTTTCCCTTTTCTGGGTCGACTTTACTGGCTGAGCCATTCGCGCCGCAGATCATCCCTGAAGAGCCTTGCTTACCTTATTTTGTGCAGCCGATCAGTAATGGGTTGGTCGTCAGATTTATGAATTTAGCGGGTCAAGGCGTTTCGCCATGGTTTCGTTATTCGGTGGAATACAAGGTGAGTCTGAATGAGCTGGCGAACTGGACCGGCGGCAGTTAATGCAGAAAGAGAGATTGAGTCATTTTTCGATGCGGTCTGTGGCCGTAGGGTTTGTTTTTTAAGGGGAGCGTATGCGTATTGAGATCTCGACAATGAAAGGTGAAATACCTCGCCTTGAGTCTCATCTATTGCCAAACGAAGCGGCTTCTCTGGCGTTTGACTGCACTTATGAGCGTGGCGTGGTTGCGCCGATGCGCTCAGATCAAGAGCATGGCACCTTGGCGACTCTGTCACCGGTCACGCTGTTTTATTATGCACACTCACATTGGTTTACCTTCACTCAACGCGTGAGTGTGATTGCTAATCCGATGGCGCAAGATGCTTATCAACGAGTCTATTGGACAGGGCAAGGTAAACCCAAGGTGACCGCACAAGATATTGCGGTTACACAAGGTCAAATGCCAGCCGCGTGGTATGACTTAGGTGTGCCAAGACCTATGGGTAAGCCCGTTGTGATTAAGGTCGATGCGACGACCGGCGACAATCCCCCTGAGGGCGAGTTACCCGCCTACGATGATGAAGATAGGCTCTACATTCAAACCTACGTGACACGCTTTGGAGAAGAAGGGGCACCGGGTTTGCCGAGTCTCCCTGTATTGATTGAGAAACCTGGCTCGACGGTGACGGTGCAACTCGCGCCAATGTCTGTCAACACACACAATATCACTCACACTCGCTTGTATCGTTCGGTATCTGCAAGCGGAGTTGGGGATTATTTACTGGTCGCTGAGCTTCCCATCAGCCAAACCGAGTACTTAGATTCGGCACGCAATGTCAATGGACCACCGCTTGAAACATGGGACTACGATATGCCCGATGCCAATATGCAGGGACTGTGCACAATGGCGAATGGCATTTGCGCCGGCTTTGCGGGTAACGAGGTGATGTTCTCTGAAGCCTATTTGCCCTATGCGTGGAGTAAGAGTCATCGTGGTGTTACGGATGACGATATTGTAGCCATCGCTCCGATTGAAACGTCACTGGTTGTAGTCACTAAAGGCAAACCATACCTCTTTTCTGGTGTCACACCGAGTATGGTTACCAGCATGCGCCTTAATGTTGAGCAAGCGTGTGTGAGTGCCCCCTCCTTGGTCGTTATAAACGGAATGGCGATGTATGCCTCGCCGGATGGTCTAGTCGCGATTTCTGGAACGAGCGCCATCGTCATCACCGAAGGCATTATGGATAGAGAGAGTTGGCAGAATTTCATGCCAACGACGATCAAAGCGTGGGTTGCTGAAGGTCAATATATCGCTCAATACCAAGGCGGAGCGTTTATTTTTGACCCAAGTACGCACAGCCTGACACGTTTATCGAATACTTGGGATAGTGCATTTCACTACTTGCATGACGATACGTTGTTCATTGCCAAGGGCAATACGCTTAACGCTTGGCAACGAGGTCATCAACCGGTCGCCATGACATGGCAAACCAAAGCTTTCCTTATTCCTCAGCACGCCTTTTTGACTTGCGCTCGCCTTGAAGCGAACGCGCCTGAACGTTTAAGGGTAATGGTCATCGTCGATGGTGAGGCGATTTTCAGGCTGGAACAGGGCGAGCTCACTCACGCGCCATTTCGGTTGCCCGCAGTACGCGGCAGCCGATGGCAAATCAAGGTAGAAGGGACCAGTCAGGTCGAGCGGATTGTCATGGCAGATAGCCTCTCGGAGTTGTACTGATGGCAAAGCGATCGCCTTTTCGGGCAGGACGTTCACTGGAGGCGTTGTACGAAAACGTCGAGATTTTAACTGGGCAACGTGGCGATGGTCGTTACCGAGCGGTGACCGAAAAAGAGGTGGTTACGCTCAATGCGAAAAACGCGCAATCGAATCTGAATCAAAGCAGCGAACCTTCATCGAGTTTGGTTCAAGTCCCGCATGAACCTCGCCATGTGCAAGCCTTTGGTGGGTTTACTGCCATCTTAGTGCAATGGGATTCGCCACAATTTAGAGGACTTGCATACGCTGAAGTATGGCGGGCAAATCACAATGACTTTTCTCAAGCGGTAGTCGTGGCGACAACGCCGGCTAATGTGTTTTCTGATGTGGTCAACGCAGGGAGCCGATTCTATTACTGGGTTCGCTTCATCAATACGAAGAATTTTGCGGGACCTTACCATGGCGTAAACGGGATACTGGGTGAAACCTCGCAAAACATTGGTCAAGTGATTGATGAGCTGGCCGAGCAGCTAAAACAATCCGAGCTTATTCAACTCTTGCAACAAGAGATAAGCGCTAAAGCGCCACAGACTTTGCTGGAACAACTGGATAGTGAGCTGGCGGCTTCTGGAGAGCTGATCGCGCAAATCCAGCGCCAATTGAAAAGTGCGACAGAAACCTTCGCGGCTCAAGTGACTCAGCTTCATGCATCTTCACTGGCAAGAGATGAGGCGCAAGGCGCGTTGAATGAAGCGAAACTTCTTGATGTCTCGACGGTGTTTGCAAATGCAGATCAAGCATTAGCCGAGCGAGTGAATACCGTTGAAGCCGTCGCAGGTAACGCCAAGGCCGCCGCGCAAACCAATGCCCAAGCGATAGCGACCATCAATCAAGATGGGAGCGTGGCATTTAAGGCAATGTGGGGGGCGAAAGCGCAAGCGGGCGAGATTAGCGCTGGGATTGGTTTGATTGCTAAGAGCGATGGCACCAGCCAAGTGGCAGTTAGTGCCAGTCAATTCTTTGTCTACGATCCCAATAAGCCCGGAACCTTAGTGCCGACGTTCGCGATTGATAATGGCGCGGTCGTGATCCCCAAAGCGATCATTGAAAAAGCGACTATTCAGATCCTGCAAGCACAAACCATTGTGGCCGATGAAGTGAAAGCGGGTATCGAAATCGCTTCGCCTGTTATTCATACCGGTCAATTGCGAGGTGGTGACGCAGGATTCGGTGCGGGTGGTCCTAATAACGGCTATCACACCTTTGTCCACTCAAACGGGCTTTTGCAAACCGATAATTTACAGGCAAGCAATGGAAACTTCAGAGGTGTTGTTGAAGGGGCGCGGATTATTGGTGGTGAGGTGCATGGCACCACGATTGTGGGGGCAACCCTGATCACTACTGCCGAATTCTATTGGGTGGAGGGGAGTTTGCTGTATGGCGATGGTGCGCATGTATTGGCTGCACCTTACGTTGTCGGCTCTGCGGGTAATTACAATCTTGCGGCCTATGATTTTCGAGCATGGAAAACCACGAATCGGTTACGTTGGTCAACGTTAGCGGCAGACACAATTTTTGCAACCGGTGGTTGGACGACAGAAACGACATCCAGTCAAAGTCCTGCGGCAGTCGAAGGTTATTTGGTCATGACGTACGTTAACAGTGCAGGAACTACGGTGACCGCACAAAGCCCTGTTATGTCTCGAGTGAAAGATAGCGATGGTGCGATTAATGTTACTGTGGCAGGGGTGAGTTTTCGTTTCGATATTTATTATTCGGTCATTTATCGTGAGTGGGAGTCGGGGGGAGATAAAGGTCAAATTCGGTACGAATACACTTACCAACGCTACTGGCGAGTAAGAAACAACAAGACACCATTGGTCGGTGTTTTGCTGCGCAGCATTAAGATTTTTTCGAGAGTCGCGGGACGTGCTTGGGATGCAGGCGTGGTGGCAGGAAACGCGATTGAGGTGAACAACAGTAGGGCTAAACCATGAGTCAACGTTACAAATATGTCGATGATTCAAAACAGCTGGTGGCGGTATTTTGTGCTGGTGATGTCGAATACCTTACGCATTCTGATGTGCCGAGTGGTGTGATAATTGAGCCTTGGTGGACTGAGCAAGACCAAGCGGCTTATGAACTGGCTGAAAAAATTCGTGTGGAGCGCCGCTGGCGTGAGCTGGAGATAAAACAAGTGGCCAACCGGCTCGATCAATTGCGCAATGATGAGCGCTACGAAATGGTGACGTACACTGGAGATTATACTGCCGCTGAGTTTAATGCGTATCGATCAGCATTGGTGGCTTATGGTGACCATATCCATGAGTCGAGTGTTCGACCCAGTATCGAGGCGGTAGCACAACAGCTAAGGAGCAGGAGTGAGGCTAGTGAAGACACCTTACGAGAGGTGGCGAGATAACGTATTGCCGTTGATGGAACAGACCGAGAAACGCAACCAGCACCGGTTCGCCAAACAAGTGGACGAAGCCCTACTCGATGGTAGGGCTTCGCTGTTTTTGGTGGAGGAGGGATTCTTCGTCCTTGAGCCCAGTTTGGACAATGGTGAAATGCAGGTATGGGTACTGTTTGCTTGGAGCAATAGAAAAGGTGCGTTTAAGCGCCATTTACCGACCGTAGAGCAGTTAGCTAAGCGGATAAAGGCCAAGAGGTTACTGCTGAATACTGCCGTGAAAGCTTTGCAAGTAAGCCTTATTGACGGTGGGTTTTGTTGTATCGAAACCGGTGATGTTGAGACTTGGTGCAAGGAGATCTAATGGGTGGGAAAAAAGATGGCCGCGTTCAGGAAACCTCGGCGGAAATCGCCGCTTCCCAAGTTGCGGCGAAAGAGTGGAACTTATACAACACAGAGCTCAAAGCGTTTGAAGATATCTTCATACGGCGAGTGAACAACCTTAACTCAGAGGCCAATATGGCCGACGTGAAACAGGCGGCAGATTTAAATTATCAAAGCGAGTACGGCAAAGCGCGAGAGGCGGCCACTGAGAATCTTCTGGCCTCCGGTGTTGATCCGAGCTCCGGAACATTTAAAGCAACGTTAAGCCGTTTGGCGACAGACCAAACTCTCGCTCAGGGCGATACCGTAAACCGCGCTCAAGTCAATGAGCAGGATAAGTATGTGGTGGGTAAGCAAGATATTGTCGCTCTCGGTGCTGGTCAGAAAGCCGAAGGCTTGGCTGGCATGGAAGAGACCGCGCGGCTCTCTTTGAAAAAAGCCACAAGCGATGCCGCCACAGCGTTTAATCGACGTAGCGCGAATGCTCAAGCTGTAGGGACGTTGGCTGGGATTGGAACCAGTATGTACATGAACCGTGCCAAGCCAGATACGAGCTTTGTCAATGTCGATACTAAGACGCTGAAAGGTCAAGCGGGCATGGATCAGAACTATGTACTCAACAGAGGGTAAGTGATGAGCGTTAATGTTTCAGGTTCGGCGGCAAATAACTACGCGAATATCACTCATGCCATGTATCAAGACTGGTTAGAGCGATTTTATCCGCAGCAAAAACAGCTTTTAGAGCAAACACAAAATGGCGAGTTACTGACACAGCAACTTGGCCGCGTGGGAGCCAATTTTTCGAGCGCGCAACAGAGTGCGCGGCTTGCGAATGTTAACCAAATGGCACGTTTTGGAGTTGGGGCAGACACCAATTCTAACGATGAAGCCAAGCTCTCTCTGGCACAGGTGACGGCCAAGAACAGTTTGCGTGAGAACGAGCAAGAGCGTGCGATGAGCGTGCTTAGTGGTGGCGCAAAGGGGAAGTTATCACAGCTTAAATTGGGGTAATCATGGCATACAGTTTATTGAATTTAGGTGCAGATACCCGCAAACGTGCATTGGCAGGTATGCAAGAATCGGCGCAACGTGAAGAGCAGCGTAATCAAACCAATCAAAGCCTCAAAGAGGCGCAGCGTACCAAGCGTTTATCCAGTGTCACCACTGGGGCTGGCATGGGCATGATGGCGGGCATGCAAGCGGGTAGTGTGGGTGGACCCATGGGCGCGGCGATGGGTGCGGCAGCAGGTTTGATTTTAGGGGAGCTTTTCTAATGCAGTTAGATACACGCAGCGCTATTGATGGTGCAATCCGCGGCTTTCAGGTCGCAGAAGGTTACTACCAGCGTAAAGCGGATAATGAACGCCAAGCGAAATTGGATGAGCGTAACGAGGCTCGCTATCAAGATGAGCGGTCTAGACTCTCTCAGATTGAAGCCAAGAACGAGCAACGTTATCAAGACGAGAAGGCATTTCGTCAGGCTGAAACGGAAAAAGCCGATAAACGTTATCAAGATAGCCTTAAACGAGAAAATGAGGATCGCATCCGGCGTGATCGACTACTTGATGTACAGGTTGATGCGCAGAAAAGTGCAAAAGCATTGAGCCAATACCAGCTCAATCAGCAAAAGAAAATGGCTTACATGCAGGAGAATTTGCCGCTAATTCAATCTGGCCTCAAACGTTACATGGAAACCGGAGAACTTGATCCCTTGTTTGAGCAGGAACACATTAAGGGCAGTGCTTACGACCCGCGCCGGTATACACCTCGTGTGGTAAAGGCGGCCTTTGATATCGAATCGACTATGCCTAAAGTGCTTGATGGCTCTATTTCTTACCAAGACTCACAATTCACCAAATCGATGGGCGTGTTGCTTGAGCGTAATGTTAAGCAAGGGATTGGCGATAAAGATCCTGAATCGGGTAAGGTGATTAAGGATAAAGAGTATCTGCGTCATGATTTTGTTGCCGATATTGACCCAAATCGCGAAGGTGATCAGCCGGGCGTGGTGGTCGGTTTGAAAGTCACTTATGAGGACGGTACGACAAAAACCGCGCCAGTAACCGAAAGCCGTTTGGCTGGTAGCCAAGAAGCCGTAAAAGCGATCCCGCTAGATGCGTTAATGAAAGACGTGACAGGTCAAATCCATATGGCTAAGCAGTTTTTTACCAACGAGCACTATGCCAACCTTTTCAATGTGGCAGAGACAAAATCACGCACTGAAATGGATAAGCAGTGGCGAGAGGCGGTGACCGAGCTTGAAAAAGACCGTACTGCAGCGCTGAATGATTTGTTGGAACCCACCCCAGAGCAAATTTCCGTGGTTAATGCTCGCTTTGATGAAAGAAAATCGATGATTAATCAAGTGTATGGACGATTAGGTGACAATCAATCCAATCGTGAGGTCGGATCAAATAGCGCGCAAAGATGGGCAGGCGAAGACCCACAAAAGCGCCAATTCATCAATGAGCTCAGTCAATCCATGAATCTCGCAGAACTGACACCCGAAGCATTGGAGCATAACTACCAGCGAGTTCTGAAACTTAAAGCAAACCAAGAAACCGAATTGAAGAAGCTGCAACAGTTAGAACGATTACGCCAAAGCCAGCAATCTCAAAAAATTTATGAGGATTCAGGGGTATACGGTGCTGCTCAGCCAACCGATGGTAGAGATTCAAAGAATGCATGGTAGCCATAGTCTAGTTAAGCAGCTTGTGGCATTTGCATTAGACACAGGTTCAGTTAGTTAATTATCCGAGATATTTTTGCCCGCCAAGCAAGATCTTGCTCAGCGTTGGGCAGCTTTTTGCTTTGTTGATGGGGTTATTTCTATAACTTATTGATTTTGAATGGTGTGAAAGTTGGCATCCCACTTGCTCTTTGTATCGCGACGGTGCGCAGAGCGCGTTAACTCATTCATTGACTTAAAAATGATTTATTGAAAGGAAATAGCCATGCCAACTCCATGTTATATCTCTATCGAAGGCCAAACTCAGGGTCTTATCACTGCAGGCGCATGTACTGCTGACTCTATCGGCGATTCATTCGTTGAAGGCCACGAAGATGAGATGCTGGTTCAGCAGTTTGACCACGTCGTAACCGTACCGACTGACCCACAATCTGGTCAGCCTTCAGGCCAACGCGTGCACAAGCCATTCAAATTCACTGTGGCGCTGAACAAAGCGGTTCCTCTGCTGTACAACGCGCTCTCTTCTGGTGAGAAGCTGAAGTCGGTTGAGCTGAAGTGGTACCGTACTTCTATCGAAGGTAAACAAGAAAACTTCTTTACCACTAAGCTGGAAAACGCGTCTATCGTCGATATCCACTGTGAAATGCCACACTGCCAAGACCCAGCAAAATCTGACTTTACTCAGAATGTGACGGTGTCTCTGTCTTACCGCAAAATCACTTGGGACCACGTTAACGCGGGCACCTCAGGCTCTGATGACTGGCGTAAGCCAATCGAAGCGTAATTTACGCTGCGAGAATGTCGCTCACCTTCGGGTGGGCGGCTGTGAACCTTAAACCCAGAGTATCGTTTGGCGCGGTATTGTGGGTTTAAGGTTTTGCCATTTTTAATGTAGGGGAAGGAAAGGCAGGATGGCGACATTAGCGTACAGCATTGAGGTGGAAGGGCTGGAAGATGAGACTCTGGTGGTCAGAGGCTT
>JBOFIW010000608.1:0-1403 GCA_051650365.1 Vibrio sp.
GATGACTTTAACGATAGACGTTCAAAGCGATAGAAACTTAGTGCGGATAGATAGTTTTCCAATCCGTTTTCATATCCACCATAGGCCAATTCTTCGCTTTCGCTTCATCAAGGCCTTTATCCAATTTACCGATATGTGATTCACGGTCATAACGCCATTCACGTTTGTCATCGGTGTGGTGAATGTACATTGGCAAACGCAGACCTTCGCCCGCAGCTGTCCATTGCAGCATGGCTAAATCACCATCTGAGTTACCAAATGCGGCAATTGGACGTTGGCCAATGCGTTCGTAAATCTCCTGTACCTTCATTCCTTTATCATTGTTCACCAGCATGTTGGGTAAACGGTTTAGCACAGGTTTGCCATCGACCATCACAAACTCGGTTTCAAAGGTGCTGCCCACAATTTGCTCTGGCGGAATTTGGTAAACCTCGGTTGCCCACGCACGCATAAAACCAGTGCCGCCACCGGAGACGATAAAGGTTTTAAAACCGTTGGCGCGCAGATAGTCGAGCACTTCTAACATGGGTTGGAAAACCATCTCGGTGTATTTTTTACCTGTTGTGGGGTGTTTGACGGTCGCAATCCACTCTTTCACAATCGCATCAAATTCGTCTGTGGTCATGCCTGCATGAGTGGCGTAGAGCACTTTGATTAAGTCTTCGGTATGCAAGTTTTTCAAATCACCTTGCATAATGCTGGCGTAAGGTTCTTCGGTTTTCCATTCTGGGTGTTTGGGCGCCAGTGTTTTGATACGGTCTAGGGCAAACTGAACTTGAAAATACATAGGTTGCTCAGACCACAACGTGCCATCATTATCAAAGGTCGCGATACGCTTTTCCTGCGGTACAAAGTGCTCAGAATTTTTATCCGTTACTTGTTGTACAAACTCAATGATGGCGGTTTTTGCCGCGCTGTCGTTCCATGAAGGAAGCGGATCTTTGGCGGCGGCACTGGCTTGAGTGATAAATGCAAAGCCGAGGAGCAGGGCAACAGCGTAGCGCTGTAGAGGTAAAATTTTCACAAGATGTCTCCTTAATTTAGCCAACGGTAAAAATAGAATGGAGTTAAGAGTCCGAAGATTCAGATGGATGTAAATCAGGTAATGCTTTGGGTAGCGTGAAGCGATAACGTTGCTTCTTGATGTATCGCCACAAATAAACGAAATCACGCCGAGAAGCGTCTTCCCCTTGTACCTTCACTGCATGATGTTGCCAGCGTGGTTCTGGAGAGTGTTTAGCCAAGGCTAAAGACTGTTCTTGGCTATTCAGCTTTCGGTACAAAAACATGCGACTACGTGACCACTCTTTGCGACGTAGCGACTGATAAAATTCAAACCAAGCTGGAGTAGGGTGTGTTTGGTAATAGCGTTTTAGCCAAATCACTATCGCTAGAGTCGCTAT
>JBOFIW010000609.1:0-1605 GCA_051650365.1 Vibrio sp.
CCACGTTCACTGGATGATGTTGCTCTGTCTATCATCAACACCACTTACGCAAGCTCAATCAACCTAACGCCAGAAAAAGACGGCATCTTCGTTGAAGACAAAGAGTCTCCATACGTTAACTTGCTGGTAGCTCGTGAAGCGAATGTAAACGCGGAAAACGTACAAAACTTCAAGAAAGCTTACCAAACAGATGAAGTGGCTAAAGCGGCTTCAGAAATCTTCCAAGGTGGCGCGGTAAAAGGTTGGTAATGGCTTAACTTCAAGCATTAGCCTTTAAAAACAAACCATTGAAATATGATCAAAAAAGGTTGGCTCTAAGCTAACCTTTTTTGTTACCGCGATCTTTTTAATACCGATAGCTTTTTAATACAAAGAAAAAGCGATGGATGCGGATTCCTTCCCCACTCTACTTCAGATGATCCCATGAAATATTGGAGACAATCCGGCACGGCTCACAACAAAAATGGAAGATGTCGTGCAATGGCTCTTCCAGCAACCACTCTCCGCCGCACTTAGGGCAAGGGCGCGCTTTTTCTTCCGCAAGGCTACTGCCTCCCACCCGATACTGATAGTAATAGGTTGGCACTTTAGTCAGAAATTCAATACGGCCACGTAGGTCCCAACCACGACGGAATAAATCACTATCCACATCGCAAATCTCATGCAGCGCAGCATGTTCAGCTTTGCACGCTCCGGCCATTTGCAACTCATCACACGCTTGCCATTCAGTTTGCCATTTGATCACGGCTTTATGGTCACCATTAAAGGTCGGCGGATTGCGATACAAAGGGATCGGCAGTAATGTTTCACCGCTGCGCAGAGGTGAGCAAGTATGCACATACGTGGTGTACAGCACCTGCCAGCTAGGGGTTTCCTCTTCCGCAGCTTGTTCTGAATTAATGTCTAACCCCAGCACACGTACTTTCGGGGCAAGCAAACAAGCCTCACTTAAGCGGCTAACACAAGCTTCAACGTATTCCGAATGGAATTTAGGGTGCAGACTCTCTTTTTCTGGGCATACGGCGCGCACGTAAAACACACCCTCACCCAGAACAATCGGAAACTCGCGTCCCAACACTTGCCCGTTGTAACGTAGTGCATCCATCAAGCCATTAATCGCTTTATCGACCGCGCTGATTGTGGTGTTATCAAAACACTCAAATTCCAACTCAACCACGTACATCTCAATTCACCCTTGGTTCAAGCTGCTGTAAAAACGTCTCAAGATCGGCAGTCAATACTTCACGCTGCGCTGTCCCTAATTTTTCAAGGATCACATTGCCGGTCAGGTTACAAATGGCAATCACCGACATCTCATCCTCTGTTGTCGCAATAAATACCGTTGGTTTTTGTTTTAAGCGACGCTGCATCACTAAATGACCCAGAATGTTCTCCTGCAAGCGCGTGAAATCATCTTCACTCCATACTTGCAGCAATGTCAGCTCACGGCCTCGCCACTGCGCTGGCATGTCCGCACTAAACTGGCAGGCATAAAACGCTTTAATATCCTCGTGCAGCGTGAGCTCAATCGCCCGCTCGACATTATTAAAATCCGCCCACACTTCACGATTAACAGGACGCCAGCGAACCGCATCGGCTAATTCT
>JBOFIW010000610.1:0-2373 GCA_051650365.1 Vibrio sp.
TTTCCTGCCTGATCTGAGCTTTTAATATGACAGTGAAAGCGAATTCTCGTAAAATGCGCGCCATTGTGAGCCGCCACGCCAGTGGTGAGGCTAAGACACCCATGACCCACGAGACATCCCATGATACGTTTAACTGAACTTAAGTTGCCCCTCAACCATGAGGAAGGCGCGCTGCTTGATGCCATTGCTGCCAAGCTGAAAATTCCTGCTCAGCAAGTCCTCTCTTTCACTTTGTTTAGACGTGGCTACGATGCTCGTAAAAAAAATGATATCCAACTGATTTACACCGTTGATGTTGAAGTGACGAACCCAGAAAAACTGCTCGCCAAGTTCAGCAAAGATCAGCACGTGCGCCCAACGCCGGATATGTCCTACAAATTTGTCGCGAAAGCACCTGAGAACCTACCAGAGCGCCCTGTGGTAATTGGTTTTGGCCCTTGTGGCTTGTTTGCTGGCTTAGTGCTGGCGCAAATGGGCTTTAACCCGATCATTGTTGAGCGCGGAAAGGAGGTGCGTGAACGTACCAAAGATACTTTCGGATTTTGGCGTAAGCGTACTTTGAATACCGAATCTAACGTGCAGTTTGGTGAAGGCGGTGCAGGTACGTTTTCTGATGGTAAGCTGTACAGCCAAGTGAAAGATCCCAACTTCTACGGCCGTAAAGTGATCACCGAGTTTGTCGAAGCGGGCGCGCCAGAAGAGATTTTGTATGTGAGTAAGCCGCACATCGGTACCTTTAAACTGGTGACCATGATTGAAAAAATGCGCGCGAAAATCATCGAACTGGGCGGTGAAATTCGCTTTAGCACGCGTGTTGATGACATACATAGTCAAGATGGTCAAATCACCGGCGTGACGCTATCGAACGGTGAAGAAATCAAATCTCGCTATGTAGTGCTCGCAGTCGGCCACAGTGCGCGTGATACTTTTGAGATGCTGCACGATCGTGGTGTGTACATGGAAGCCAAGCCTTTCTCGGTAGGCTTCCGAATTGAGCACAAGCAATCCATGATTGATGAAGCGCGCTTTGGACCCAGTGCGGGTCACCCGATTTTGGGCGCCGCGGATTACAAACTGGTACACCATTGTAAAAATGGTCGCACCGTGTACAGCTTCTGTATGTGTCCGGGTGGCACTGTGGTGGCAGCAACGTCTGAAGAAGGCCGAGTGGTGACCAACGGCATGAGCCAATATTCGCGTGCTGAGCGTAACGCCAACAGCGCAATTGTGGTCGGCATTTCGCCTGAGCAAGATTACCCAGGCGATCCGCTGGCGGGCATTCGTCTGCAACGTGAACTGGAAGCCAACGCCTATAAACTGGGCGGCGAAACTTACGATGCACCAGCGCAGAAAATCGGTGATTTCCTGAAAGGCCGTAACCCAAGTGAACTGGGCGATGTACAGCCTTCTTTCACACCGGGTATCAAGCTGACGGATCTTTCCAAAGCGCTGCCTGCCTTTGCGGTAGAAGCCATTCGTGAAGCGATTCCTGCGTTTGATCGCCAAATCAAAGGCTTTGCCTCGGAAGATGGTTTGCTGACTGGAGTAGAAACACGTACCTCTTCACCGGTGTGCATCAAGCGCGGCAAAGATTTCCAAAGCATCAACCTGAAAGGCTTCTACCCAGCGGGTGAAGGTGCCGGTTATGCGGGCGGTATTTTGTCGGCAGGGATTGACGGCATCAAAGTCGCGGAAGCGGTCGCGCGTGATATGGTGGCGCAGTTCGCAGGCGAATAAGACTTGCGATAAAACAAAAGGGCTCAGTTGAGCCCTTTTTTGATCTTTATGGATTAAAGCGAAGCGATTACTTGCTACGCAGAAAATCTTCCATCTTATGCCCTGTGATGCTGGAAAGGCTTCTAAACAGATAAAACAGCGCACCCATCATTAAAATCGTCACTGGCAGTGAAATCACCGGAAAGCTCAGCGCTGTCATTTTACCAATCTCTTCATTGAACGCTTCTGTACCCGCAGGGCTTTTCACAATCCACTTCGCCAAGCCATAGTTGAGTACCGCTGAAACAAAAAACGAGAACGCAATCAGATAAGAGCTGATATTCACCCGACGCTCAAACTCCGCTTTCTTCTCTGGTGTGCTTAACGCGCTGTGCAGCTTGTCGTGATCAACAATATCTTCATTGAGCAGCATTTTGCGCACTAGCGGATAACCAATCAGGTTACCCACTACCAGAATCACAAAAATCAGCCCCGGAATCGCCGCTTCTTTAATTGCGATATAAGCAGGGTCGAGTTGTAGCAAGCCAATGCCACCGGTGAGCAATACACTAATCATGCCCAGCGCCGAGTATAAATTGACTTTGCGCTCTTGAATAAAACTGTAAACCCCAAACAGCAGGGGAAAGGCTAACGCAG
>JBOFIW010000611.1:0-1221 GCA_051650365.1 Vibrio sp.
AAACAGCAAGGCCAGCATTAAGCTGGCCTTGAAATATCTCAGGTGGTTTTGCTATCGAGAAATAGCTATGAGATTAGAAACGGTAGTTCGCTTGCACACCAATCAGCCAAATGTTACCTGAAACGTTACCGTTAAATGCACCGCCAAGCTCTGCTGCCTCGTAATCAGAAGGATCTCTTGGTTCGTTAATAGTGGCATCTTTGGCGAAGATGTAAGTGAAGCCAGCGTCTAAGGTCAGCTGTGGTGTTGCCATGTAGCTTGCGCCCAAACTTACCCAAGTACGATCCGTTTCTGGGATGGTTGCAGTACGGTATGTATCGTTTACCGCTGAAGTATCGTAAGCAACACCAGCACGTAGGGCGAGTTTGGCATCGTATTGATAAGTGGTACCGACCGCAAAGCGGTAGTTGTCTTCCCAATTCTCCAGCTTGATGGGCTCTGGACCATCGGAGAAAACGGCGGTCAATTCTTTGAACGAGCTCCAATCTGTCCAGTTAATGCTGGCATGGACTGCCCATTGTTCATTGAGCTGGTGGAAGCTTGCCAACTCAGCAGTTGCAGGTAGAGCAATCGACATCATCCCAGGTTTTTTACCATAAAAGATGCTTTCCGCATGACCATCAAAGTCCATCACTACTTCAGATTTATAAGCAAAACCTAAGCGGTGATCTTCATTGATTTGCCATGTGCTACCTACTTGCCAGCCCCACGAGGTATCTTCGCCTTCCATATATTTAAGTGTTTGGCCTGCAAATCCTGGTTTTACAGCATTAAGCTGTGGAGGAACAGTCGCTCCAAAATGGCCTTCACCCATCACATAACGTACACCACCACCAATACTCAGTTGAGGCAGAATTTGGTAAGCAATATTGAGGTTGGCTTCTTTGCTGATCACACTCGCTTGGTTACCAAAGTGAGAGGCAGCAAAATCAGTACCTAGATCGGTTTCCATACCGTAGTTAGTACCAAGGGCGAAGCCCAATACCACTTGCTCGTTCAACTGGTGTGACAGGTAGAAATTTGGAATCACAGCATCGTGTGCAAAATCTTTTGAAGACGCAGGGAGTTTTTGATTGATGGTTCCATCCACATCAACATTTGGGTTTACGTAAATAGCACCAACCGAAATTTGTGTGCCTTCAAGGTAAGTGAGCATAGCGGGGTTGCGCCATTGTGCGCTGGCATTATCCGCCATTGCTGCTTCACCCGCGTAAGCGCGAC
>JBOFIW010000612.1:0-1145 GCA_051650365.1 Vibrio sp.
GCTTTCGAGGTAAAAGTCATTTTCTCTTCTCCGTTGCGCTCCACCACGTACTTCACGATAACAGCCATGGTTAATCCTCTAGTTTGTCGCTAAAAATAACTGGCTGTTTATACAGTTTTTAGTCAGTAAAGTCCAGTTGCGACCACTAAAATGCGCGTTGAGTCATATCCCTTTATTTGATGATTAATCAAGTTGTAGCAGGGGGCTTTGGCTTGCCCAATCTGGGCAAAACTCAATGAACTGACGCAGCAGAGGGTTTTGGTATTTCTCTTTGTGTACCAGCATCCAGTAACGACGTTTCATGTCCAGTGGAACATTAAGCATCACCACGCGCCCATCCAGCAGCGGAGTTTTGGCCGCTAATCGGGATAAGCAGCCTAGCCCTAAACCGGAAGAGACGCTATTGATCAGTGCTTCGGTGGTATTCAGTTCAAACGCTTCAATCCAGTGTTCAATACGCGGTGCAATCACACGTAAGAAAAACTCGCGTGAGCCTGATCCCGCCTCACGCAGCACCCAATCGCTGTGTTCAAAATCACTCATTACCAAACGCTCACGCTGAGTCAGTGGATGGTCAGATGCGCAGATAATGCACATTTCATCTTGGCTAAACTGAGTAGAAATGAGTTCCGGATGTAGCGTCTTGCCTTCAATCAGACCGATATCGAGTTCGTAATCGACTAATTTTTGGCACACTTGCGCTGAGTTGGAAATAAATAGGCTTTGCGAAGGATGCGGATGCAGCTGGCGAAAGGCACTAATCAAATAGGGGGCGACTTGGTTGCCCACGGTATCGCTCGCACCAATTCGTAGTTTACCGGTAAGAACCTGTTGTTCATTAAATAGACGATCAATATCGGTAGTGCGTTGCAGTAGCTCATCGGCCAGTGGCAACAGTTTTTGCCCTTCTTGGTTCAGCACCAAGCGGTTATTGACGCGATCAAACAGCGCATGGCCAAGCTGCTTCTCTAGCTCAGACAGCGCGACACTGACCGCAGCTTTGGATAGGCACAGCACTTCTGCGGCGGCAGTCAAACTTTTGTGTTGGGTTATGGTGGTGAAAACACGCAATTGTTTGAGCGAAATATGGCTAGCCATGGTGATCGTTTAGTTTTATTGAACATGTGTTAGGAATAATTAGATAG
>JBOFIW010000613.1:0-3619 GCA_051650365.1 Vibrio sp.
CGATAGTTCTGATAAAGCTGTTTGAAGAATGGCAAGTAATATGGATCATGATAAGGCTGCTCAGAAAGTACCTGCATAAAACGAACTTGCTGCTCATGCTCTGGCGTTTCAAGCGTGAACACACTTTTAAACTGTTCAGCATACAAATGCTGTTGGTAAGCCTTTTGAATAAAAGGTTTTTGCGGATCAACCAGGCCTTCTAACAATCCTTGCTGTAAACCATCCACTGTAACTTGAACCGCGAAGCGACGTTGTTGTTGGGACTGTAAAAAAGCAATCAGCTGTTTGGGGTCTCGATCCAGCTTATCGGCAAGCCAATCTTGTAAGCGTTCCGTGCGTTCTTGCTGATATAGGAATTGACGATAACCTTTTAAAACGTTCAAGCGGACAAAATCAATCAAACTGACAGTGACCGCTTGCGCTTTGTTATTCACTTTATCAACATTTTCTGGTTTAGCGTCTTCCAATACACTCAATAGGGCGTTTTTCATTTCGCCCTCATCCATACCACTGGCAGCTTGTCGCAAGATATCTATCACGAGAGGCTGAATTTTAGTCACCAAAGCACGATCGGCAGGCGCATCAGATAAATATTGGTACTGCGCTGGCAACTGTTTGAGATCGCGCCATTCGCCAATTTGCACCAGAGCATCATACAAAGTCACCATGGTAGCAATAAACTGGCTATCAACCTTAATCCCCTCTTGGTGCGCTTGATCTTTAGTATGTTGGCTTTGCTCCGTGATAACTGGTTTCCCCAGCGAAAATAAGCTGTGTTCAAAACCTTTTAATGCTTGGTCGTCATACACGCTTGATAAGTATTTTTTAAATTGATCCTCCGCTGACATTCCGCTGTAACGGTCGTAATACTGATAAAGAAAGTAGCCTAGTGGAATAGCGTAAGTAGGATCAGAAATTTGCTTGATCACTCGAGCCTTGGTTTTAACGTCTAGTGGCAAAGTTAAGATATAACTGTCTAGAGTGACACCAGCAATGGTAAACAGCGCGGCATCACGAGTCAGAGCCGTTGAATAGCTCAGCGAATGCGTGATTTGATACTTAAAGACTTGTGCAGAGTTATAAACAGTTCCTACCACGGGGAGTGACTCAACAGTTGCATTCACCGCAAAAGGGAAACATCCCAAAAGGGTTATTAGGGATAATTTTTTACGTTGATGGGGTAAGTACATGTTTCTTCCTGTTGCAGATTGATACTAAGTGAATCTTAGAGATAGAACACTCTGCCTTTGATAACACAATGAATCAAATCATGTTTTTTGAATTCGGATTCTATATCTCTTTCTTATGGAAACTGCTTTGTGGCACTGTAAACCCCGCTTTTTTTACCAATCGAAATCCGACAAAATCAATCTCTTTTGCCTAATCGTTCTATTGGCTAAAACGAAGAAAAATCCATTAGAAAACCAATTAAATAAAGTGAGTAGTTCATCATTAGAAATATGTCGAATGCAAATTAGCAACCTTAACTTTCGAATTTTAACACTTACACAACAACCCAAACTTTCCTATTTTTAATTCACTCACCTTGTTTTACTAGGAAATCGTTATGAAAGTTCTGATTCAATTTGATCAAGCGGGTAACTATAAAGACGGTTTCTGGGATGAGCCGGTTTTTCACGCTAAAGGAGAGCTCTTTCCTGTCACTCCCATCTGTGCTGTAGAACTCATTGAAAACAGCCAAGCACATCTCTACATTGATGAAAATGGTGAACTGGTAATCAGCTGACCAGCTTCACCACCTCACAATCTTACACACATCATGATCTGGCGGCTTAATGCACTTAGCATATTTGATACGTACAAGTTTGAGCTTCATTATCTACCATTAGCCATAGTGAGCCGCTAGCTTATCTTGAATATCAGTCAAAAATTGGCCCTGCTCTTTCTTTGCAGAGCAAATTGAATTCTGATTTGACAAGAAAAGTCCTATAAACAGTAAAACTCCGACATTCATATCAAATACAACCTGATGAATAATCTACAATAAGAGCGCTTCAAAGCTCTATGCTCATAAAATTCTATTCCTTTATGTTCACGACCATCACGAGGGAAGCCTGATGAAGTTGATACCATTTGCCATCGCCTGCTTGAGCGTAAGCTCACTCGTTCAAGCATCAAGCCCAACAAAACCTTTTGCCCAAACCATTTATATTGGCGGAGATATCATCACCGCCAATGATGCTGCACCAACCGTTGAAGCTCTAGCTGAAACAAATGGCCGCATTTTAGCTCTGGGCAATAAAACCGAAATTATGAAGCTACGGGATACCAATACTAAGATTGTGAACCTAAACGGAAAAACCATGATACCGGGCTTTATTGATGGACATGGGCACGTTTTCAATACAGGAATTCAAGCCTTATCGGCCAATTTATTGGCGGCACCAGATGGAAACGTAAAAGATATTCCATCGTTACAGCAAGAGCTAAAAGCGTGGATGGGCAAAACCAATAACGCTAAACACGGTATTGTTATCGGTTTTGGCTATGACGACTCTCAATTGGCAGAACAAAGGCACCCTACCCGCCAAGAGTTAGATGAAGTATCCCAAAACCTTCCTATCCTGATCATTCATCAATCTGGACATTTGGCGACTTTAAATACGAAGGCATTACAACTCGCTGGAATCCAAGCCGATAGTAAAGATCCTGAAGGGGGAAAAATCCGCCGCGAAGCCGATGCTAAAACGCCCAACGGCGTATTAGAAGAAACCGCATTTTTTGGTATGTTGCTCCCTCTATTTTCTAAACTCAATGATCAAGAAAACGAGGTCATCTTCAAAGCGGGGATGCAACTCTATTCCCGTTTTGGGTACACCACCGCCCAAGAAGGCCGAGCCTCCAGTTCTGCAGTAAAAACCATGTATAACCTAGCGAAACAGAACAAGCTCCCAATTGATGTTGCTGCGTATCCTGATATTCAAATTGCTCAGGATGTGATTACTCCACCGTACTATTCAAGCCAATATATCAATGGTTTTCGGGTTGCAGGAGCCAAACTCAATCTCGATGGTTCACCACAAGGAAAAACGGCTTGGTTGACTCAGCCTTACTTAGTTCCCCCTACAGGGCAGCCAGCAGACTACAAAGGCTACCCGAGCATGAGTGATGAGAAAGCGGCAGAATACATTGAGTTAGCCCAAAAAAATGGTTGGCAATTATTAACCCACGTCAATGGCGATGCCGCTATTGATCAATTAATTAAAGGGGTTGAAGCCAGCGAACAAAAATATGGGAAACCAGATCGAGGCTTTGTGGCCATCCACGCTCAAACAGCACGCAAAGATCAAATCGAAAGCTTTAAACGTTTAGGCATATTCCCATCCTTTTTCCCTATGCATACTTTCTATTGGGGTGACTGGCATATGAATTCAGTGCTTGGAAAAGAACGAGCGCAAAATATTTCACCTACAGGTTGGGCTCGTGATCTCGGTATGATCTACACCTCTCATCATGATGCGCCTGTTGCACTCCCCAACTCAATGCGAGTCTATTCTGCAACCGTCAATCGAATCAGTCGCACGGGGAAAGTGTTAGGGCCAAAGCAACAAGTTTCTGCACTTGATGGTCTTAAAGCGCAAACACTCTGGGCAGCAAT
>JBOFIW010000614.1:0-1353 GCA_051650365.1 Vibrio sp.
AAACGTTATCAAAGGGATGTCTACTAATGAGCACAAATCAAAACCCATCAGTACAAGAAGTGCTTGGCGAAGTGCTCGGCCCATGGTCGGATAATGAACGCCTAAAGCGCGAGAGTCATTTTCTACGCGGTACGATCGAGCAAGATCTGCAAGATCGCATTACTGGCGGCTTTACCGCGGACAACTTCCAGCTCATCCGCTTTCATGGCATGTATCAGCAAGATGACCGTGATATCCGTGCTGAGCGTAGCAAGCAGAAGCTTGAGCCTTTGCACAATGTCATGCTCCGTGCCCGTATGCCGGGGGGGATCATCACTCCTAACCAGTGGTTGGCGATCGATAAGTTTGCGACCGAACATACTATGTACGGCAGTATCCGTTTAACCACACGACAAACTTTTCAGTTTCACGGTGTACTCAAGCCGAATATCAAACTGATGCACCAAACTCTGAACAGTATTGGTATCGATTCGATTGCGACAGCAGGGGATGTTAACCGTAACGTTTTGTGTACCTCTAACCCTGTTGAATCCGAACTGCACCTGCAAGCCTACGAGTGGGCAAAAAAGATCAGTGAGCACCTACTACCGAAAACACGCGCTTATGCCGAGATTTGGTTGGATGGTGAAAAGATCGAAGGGCCAGATGAAGAGCCAATTTTAGGTTCAAACTATTTGCCGCGTAAGTTCAAAACCACAGTTGTGATCCCGCCACATAATGATGTGGATGTACACGCCAATGACTTGAACTTTGTAGCGATTGGTGAAAATGGCCAGTTGGTCGGTTTTAACGTGTTGGTGGGTGGTGGCCTTGCGATGACGCATGGTGATACTTCAACCTATCCTCGTCGTGCCGATGACTTTGGTTTTATTCCTCTGGAGAAAACGTTGGAGGTTGCAGCTGCGGTGGTCAGTACACAACGCGATTGGGGTAACCGTTCTAACCGTAAAAATGCCAAAACCAAGTACACCTTAGACCGTGTAGGGGTTGATGTATTCAAAGCCGAAGTTGAAAAACGTGCGGGAATTGTCTTTGCACCAAGCCGGGCTTATGAGTTTACCAGTCGTGGTGATCGGATTGGTTGGGTTGAAGGGATTGATGGAAAACATCATTTAACCCTGTTTATTGAAAATGGTCGTTTGTTGGATTTCCCGGGTAAACCACTGAAAACGGGTGTGGCAGAGATTGCTAAGGTTCATCAAGGCGATTTCCGTATGACGGCTAACCAAAACTTGATTGTGGCTGGTGTGCCAGCGGATCAGAAACAGCACATTGAACAGCTCGCACGTAGTCATGGTTTGATCGATGATGGTGTGAGTGAGCAGCGCATCAACTCAATGGCTTGTGTGGCCT
>JBOFIW010000615.1:0-4400 GCA_051650365.1 Vibrio sp.
ACCGTATTAAAGTTAGTTATTCAATCCACGGAGGTTAATGATGGATTTCACCACTGCTCTGTTTTCTATTTTGACTATTCACCTGATGGCTTCTATTTCACCAGGTCCAGATTTTGTTGTGGTGTCTCAGAAAACCCTACTTCAGGGCCGAAAGGCCGGCATCATTTGTGGTATGGGAGTTTGTGTTGGCCTGTTATTCCACATGGGTTACTCCGTCGCGGGGTTAACGACTGTACTTGAACGTTCGGCGTGGTTGACCCAAGGCATCGGTATTTTTGGGGGAAGTTATCTGGTTTTTCTGGGATACAAATCCATCAAAGGGTCATTCTCTGGCGAAATAGCGCCATCAGGTGAACAAGGAAGTGACACTGCTGAAAAATCTGCATTTTGGAGTGGATTGATCGTGAATATATTCAATCCCAAAGCAGCAATTTATTTCATCTCTCTCTTTTCCATCATCATCTCGCCATCAATGAGCACCGAGAAATTGCTATTAGTGATGGCCTCGATTGTTGCAGTGCAAATGGCGTGGTATTTGACCTTTATCTTCATTGTTACGCTTCCGAGCGTCCGGGTGAAATTTGATAGTAAGGTCTATCTTATCGACCGAATTTTTGGGGGGGGCATGCTCATGATGGGGCTGTATATGATTGCTACTTATTCCATCGGTTAGTCGCAGATGTTTAAGCACCAAAGAAACAGCGTTACACGTTGAGCGTAACATTCACCCTATCCACGGAATGGAAAACCATGACGAAGATTAAAAATATCGCCATTATCGGTGCAGGGCCTAGTGGGCTCTCTGCGTATCTGCAGCTGGTAAAAGAGCAACACACGGAACTTTCATCCATTACACTTTTCGACCCTCAAGGGGTTGGAAAAAGTTTCAGTTTTCACACGGATTTGGCCTCATCCTTAACAAACACCAGCGTTGGCGTTACTTCCTTGTACGCTGATGACAAATTGGATTATTTCAAATGGCTTCGAGATAAGAAGCCAGAACTTAACGTCACTTGTTCAGACTTCATCAGCCGATTTTATTTCAGTGAATATTGCCTAGATCGCTTTCAACAATCGAAAGACTATGCGGCGTCATTTGGGTGCTCTACTCTGGTTGAACGCTCGGAAGTGAAAGCGCTAGCGTATAAAAATGAAAGGATGATCGTTACGAATCAAGACGACATCGACTTTGTGTTTGATGCCGTTATTCTCGCGACAGGGATTCGCACCGCTATCCCAAATGAGATTGAAAAAGGGTGTGAAAACTTCGTTGCAACACCTTACCCAGAGCGCCATTTTCTATCACGCGTGAATAATCACAGTAACGTATTGATCCTTGGTTCAAAGTTGTCTGCCATTGATGTTGCTGTCGCTATCTACAATCACTACCCCGCTGCGAGAATGACGATGGTATCGCGCTCCGGTGAATTGCCGTCGGTGCGGGACTCATTACTGATTAAAAAACCTAGCCATTTAGATTTAACTATTCTAAGCCGTTTGAGTGCACCTTCTTGTTATCGAGAAGCAAACGTTGCCGAAAAGCTTGGGCGAGATATTGCGAACTGCAAATCAAATCAGAATGATTGGGAAGACATTGTCGGTCAGTTTATTGAGGAATTTAATGAGCAAATTCCCTTTATGCCTACCGCACGCCAGCTCGAACTTTCTACACAATTTCACTATTTCATCAAACACTATGTATCTTCCTTCCCACTTAAAAATGCCGAAATTGTACTAAACGCCATAGCATCGGGCAGGCTTCACATTATCCAGAAGAATTTGTCTGAATATCTTTGTATTCAAGACAACAAAGTGTGTGGGAATAACGCGGGTGTTATCGATTCCTTCGACTTGGTGATAAATGCGTCAGGTATCTCCCACAAGCCATTGAATGATGAACTTATTGGATCGCTTTCTGTATTTTCAGTACGTCGAAATAAATCGGGCGGGCTTAGCCTTGACGCGAGCACCATGAAAGTCAACTCCGACAATAATGCGGTTCCGCTATACGTGATTGGTGGCCCCGCGACAGGAGAAGTTCCTATCACCAATTACGTACGTTCTTCGGTTATTCAAGCGAAAAAAATTGTTTCTCATATCGCGATGTTAGATCGCCAAACGAAGATAGGGTTGTTGAGTCATTATGCTTAAATATAAAGAAATCATTGCGTTCTGCATTTTCTTTTCACTGTCTTTTGTCTTTATGTCAAAGGTAGTGAAAAGTGTTGACCCGATTGTGTCTACTTTTATTACCTATGGGTTAGCTGCTGCGTTCTTTTTTACGATCAATTTGAAAAGCCGTCAGGTGATGTGGGAGGTTCTAGTTAGCCAAAAGAAGCTGGTTATCAAAATCAATTTATCGACATTAATTAATACGGTACTGGCGTTTTATGTAGTGATTTACATTAGCCCAATCGCTTACATCATGGTGTTTTTCTCGGGGCTTTCGTTTTTCAATATGCTTCATAACCGAAAAGAGATAAGCCGCCTTGAAATCTCCGTCAATATCGTGGCCATGGTGCTTGCTATTGCTGTGTCATTTTTAATTTCAGACGCGGATCCTAAAGACACCGTGATTGGATTGGGGTTAACACTCATTTCAACGCTTTTTGGTGCTTTTTATATGAGAGAAAGTGCGAATTTACACAAAGAAACCGGTATCTCTGCTTCGCAAATCCTCTCCGTACGATTCTTTTTTGTGATCATTTTGTGCGGTATCTATAGCTTGTTTGTCATTGGCCAGCAAGGTATTGCCTTCAACGACTTGGCGCTACTGTGTTTAATTGCCGTGACTGGCAGCATTGTACCTTTGTTCTTGATGCAAAAATCGATTAAGAAACTCGGTGCCAAGGTTACTGCGCAATTTACGCCGTTGACGCCAATCCTTTGTCTGCTGTTTATGACCTTGGTAGAAAACCAGCGTTTCTCTGTTTTAGAAATTAGCTTAACTCTCCTGATCGCGTTGACAATGCTTTATCAGGCCACTCTGAAAACCGCATAATTTCAAGGATGAAATAAAATGACCAAAGCTATGATATTTCTCTCAACGAGGCAGTTAACTCAGGTTGATTTTTCAATGCCTCTTTTTAATGACTATGTCCTCATTGTCATCGCTTCAGCTCAAGAACTAGAAAAATTGCCAGCGCATATTGCCGCGGTTTTTTCTCACCAATTTCCAGTAGCCATTACGGCAAATGATGGCGTGATCATCGAATACGATGCTCAAGAAATTGCTCATGTTGTGGGTCTGATCCAAGCCTCATACCCCGAGATCGATTTTATCTGTTTTGATGAGGGCAATGTCGAGCTTGCACACTCACTTCGCCATAACTCTTTCAATGACAGCGAACTTGAACGGTTTCGAGATAAGGTGACCATGAAAAAATGGTTGTCTGCACAGCACATCACCACGCCACGCTTTTTGGAAACGTTGGATGATGAACAAGATTATCGTGCGATAGAATCTGTTCTTGGATTACCTTTTGTGGTGAAACCCAAGCGTTCGGCAGGTTCGAATAACATCTACATCGTTCGCAATGAAGGGGATTTTATCGAGATGAAAGCGCAGGTTGGATGTGCTTTCAACGAATACGAAGTGGAAGAGTATATTGAGGGTGACTTGTATCATTGCGATATCGCGATTTGGCGAGGAGAGAGCATTTTCTCGGAATGCACGGAATATCTTTGCCCAACGATAGATTTTCAATCCGGGTCGCCACTTGGCGGAAGAGTTATGGATGTTGAAAGTCCTTTGCGGCAGCGGTTAATCACATTTGCAGAAAGCGCCTTATCTGTGCTGAAAGCGAAAGATGGCGTTTATCACATGGAAATATTTGTGCGGCGAAATAACGCTCAGGACTTGGTTTTTTTGGAAGTAGGGGCAAGACCACCCGGTATGTTAGTGACGACCATGTATGAGAAAGCGACGGGAGTGAATTTGCTCAATCTGGATATTATGATTCAGACACACTCAGTACCTGCTGCGTTTCACTTTTCTAGACAACAACATGCGTTCTATTTGGTGTATCCCCAAGGTATGGGGCGCGTTGAATTGCTCAACACCCCTCCAACGCATGATCAACTGAGTATGCGTTTTTTAAATCAAGCCTCGGTTGGAGATATACACCAAGGTTGTTTCTCCAACCTCGATTACTGTGCTCACGTTACCTGTTGTGGAAACGATAAATCACTTATCGATCAAACTTTTGAACAGATGAGTCGATTTAAGCCTGTGCATTATGCTGTTAGCTGAGTAGGGCTGCCGCTTGGTTAATTTGCCTTAGGATCAGCTTGAGTTCATTTTTATAGTCTGACCGAAATTTTTCATCGGTCAGGCTATCGCCGACTCGCCAATAGATGGCGTAAAGAAGCACTTTGGTGATTTTCTCTCGGAGTTCGAA
>JBOFIW010000616.1:0-3113 GCA_051650365.1 Vibrio sp.
GCACAAAATTTGACTATTGGGCCTGAGGGCATTTCAATGGCTGGGCGCTTGGTCACCACACATTTCAAATATGATGGTGATTCATTGCAATTTACGGTGAATGGACAGCAGTTTTACTATCAAATGACGAATTCGAGCCATGATGAGATGAAGCTAATATCTGCCTCTAATTACAATCCCGTATATCAATTGTCAGGAAAATATAAAAATAATCTCCGTTAACAAAACGGTGATTGCAGAGTTGAATTGAGTTTGTCATTCTCTTCGCAAACCTAAACCATGGATCTCTTTTGTGAGTAAACGTTTTCTTCCTTTTGTCAGCTTGGCACTGCTGTTTGGCTGTGCTCAGCAGTCCACTGATCGAGCTCAGCAATATCAACAGCAAACTTTTCCACAGATTCTCAACCGTGCCGATGTGGTTGAGTCAAATAAGCCACGTGACTATACCGAATTCAGCAAACAAAGTGACTTGGTGGTACAAGGCTCAGCTTCGTTGGCTAAACTTTATCAGCCTCTGTATGAGCAGTTGAATGAGTGGGTACTACAAAGTGGCGACCCAGCGACACTGGCTCAATTTGGTATTCAAGCCGCTCAATTGGGGGGCGGAGATAAGCAAGGTAATGTGCTGTTTACTGGCTATTTTTCGCCTGTTATGGAACTGAGACATCAGCCAGATAGTGAATTCAAATACCCTGTCTATGGATTGCCAAAGTGTAATAAAGACTGCCCAACCCGCAGTGAAATTTATCAAGGCGCATTGGAAGGCAAAGGCTTGGAATTGGGTTATGCCGCCAACTTGATTGATCCGTTTATCATGGAAGTGCAGGGCAGCGGTTTTGTGCATTTTGGTGATGACGATACTTTGGAATACTTTGCTTACGCCGGAAAAAACAACAAAGCCTATGTGAGCATTGGTAAAGTGCTGATTGAACGTGGTTTGGTTGAGCGAGAGAAAATGTCGCTCAAAGCGATCAAAGATTGGGTGCTTGCTAACGATGAAGAAACGGTACGTGAACTGCTTGAGCAGAACCCTTCTTTTGTATTCTTCAAACCACGTGCAGCCGCTCCCGTCACCGGAAGCGCTGGCATAGAGTTACTACCAATGGCATCGGTTGCGGGTGATCGTTCTATTTTCCCAATGGGTACGCCGATTCTGGCTGAAGTGCCACTACTGAATGCAGATGGTACTTGGTCTGGCGCACATCAACTGCGTTTGTTGATCGTGCTCGATACGGGTGGTGCGGTAAAACAAAACCATCTCGACTTGTATCACGGCATGGGGCCACGTGCTGGGTTAGAAGCGGGGCACTATAAGCACTTTGGCCGTGTGTGGAAGCTTGGGTTAGAAAATTCGCCCACCCAAGCACCGTGGGCATTGCCGCCGGAAAAACAAAAATAGTTTTGCCGCTATTGAGTGGGTGGCAAACTGGACATTCTTGTGAAGAGTGCGTATAAATCGCACTCTTTGTTTTTCAGCTAGAGTGGAAATGTGGTTATGCGTGAACTCGATACTCCTGCCTCCGACAGTTACAACCAACGTTTTGGTGGTACGCGCCGTTTGTATGGTTATAACGAAGTCGACATTTTACGTGCCGCGCACGTGTGTGTGATTGGGATTGGTGGTGTGGGTTCATGGGCCGTTGAAGCTCTGGCTCGAACCGGTATTGGCGAGCTAACTCTGATCGATATGGATGATGTGTGCGTCACTAACATCAACCGTCAAATCCATGCCATGACTGGCACAATTGGCAAAAGCAAAATCGAAGTGATGGCAGAGCGTGTTAAGCTCATCAATCCAGAGTGTAAAGTCAATTTGGTGGATGATTTCATCACGCCGGATAACCAACATCTTTATCTCAGCAAATCGTTTGATTATGTGTTAGATGCAATTGATAGCTTGAAAGCCAAAGCTTCTCTGCTTGCCTATTGTCGCAGCAATAAAATCAAAGTGATCACTGTAGGTGGTGCGGGCGGACAAACCGATCCCACCCAAATTACCGTCGCGGATTTAACCAAGACGATTCAGGATCCTCTGGCGAAAAAGCTCAAAGATCGTCTGCGTCAGCACCACAACTTCCCAACCAATCCAGCGCGTAAATTTGGGATTGATTGTGTGTTCTCGACCGAGCAACTCAAATACCCACAAGCGGATGGCTCGGTATGTGCCACTAAATCTACTGCGGAAGGTCCAAAACGTATGGATTGCGCCAGCGGATTTGGTGCAGCTGCGGTAGTGACGGCGACGTTTGGTTTTGTCGCGGTGGCACGCATCGTCGATAAACTGATTCAAAAGCATAAAGTGAAGGCGTAAGGGCATGATGAGTCAATTTCCAGCTCATCCCTTCGGTGATGAAATTAATGCACAAACCGTCTTAGAAACCATGCAAACACTGCACGGTTGGGAAGATCGCTATCGCCAGATCATCCAATGGGGCAAACTGCTGCCTGTGATGCCAGAAGCGCTGAAATGTGAGCAAGTTCTTGTCTCAGGCTGTGAAAGTGAAGTGTGGCTAGTGGCAGAACAGCAAGATGAGCAGTGGTTTTTCTGCGCGGATTCCGATGCACGGATTGTGCGCGGTTTGATTGCGATAGTGCTGGCGGCACTGAATGGTAAAACTTCTGCAGAAATTAGCGCATTTTCTATGGATGACTATTTTGCCCAGCTTGGTTTGCTGGCGCATTTAAGCCCATCACGCGGTAATGGCTTGCAAGCGATTGTCGCGACGATTCAGGCCAAGGCACATAACTAACGACGTACATTTTTCCAATAAAAAGAGCCTCATAATCATGAGGCTCTTTTGCTATCAGGTCTGCCGATCTTTACAGCAAATCGACTGCTTTATGGATGGCTGCGATCAAGCGTTCAACCTCTTCTGCGGTGTTGTACACTCCGAAAGAAATTCGCACCGTGCCTTTTACGCCAAACGCATCCATCAGAGGATGAGCACAGTGGTGCCCGGCACGAACGGCAATCCCTTGTTGATCGAGCAAGGTGGCGAGATCTTGATGATGCACCCCCTCCATCACTAAGCTCAGTACACTGGCCTTGGATTGGTAACCGAGTACGCGAATTTCATCCATTTGCGAGATGGCTTGGTAAGCTTGATGTTGCA
>JBOFIW010000617.1:0-1898 GCA_051650365.1 Vibrio sp.
CAAGTTGCAGGTTGTGGACACCATCAACTGTTTGTCGCCAAACAAACCAAAGCAGGCAAAACTGAAACTCAAATGCTCAAATTGGATCAGGAACAGCGAATTGCTGAACTAGCACGCTTGCTTGGAGGTAGCCAAATTACCGAATCAACACTAGCTAATGCAAAAGAGCTACTGATCGCAGCCTAATTTCATATTGCATCGCTGCATTTTTTGTTCAGCTTTGCAACCAAATTCAAAATTCACAGTCTCAATAGGCTCAGAGCACGATCGAGGTTTTTACATCTGCTCTGAGCTTGTTTATTATCAGCCAAGTTTTTAGCCCTGAGGGACAGAGAGTTTTAACAATGCAGTTTACTAAGTGGTTCATCGCCCTTCCCCTTGCCATCACCGCCTTATCCGGCTGTTCTTTATTAGAGCGTCTGGTGTATCGAATTGATATCAATCAGGGTAACTATGTCGATCAACAGTCGGTTGATCAGCTCAAATTTGGCATGAGCAAAGAACAAGTTCGCTTTGTTCTCGGCTCACCTATGCTGGTTGAAAATGGATATCCAGATACTTGGTATTACATTTATCACCACACCCAAGGCCATAACGATCCGGTACAGAAAAACCTGATCGTGAAATTTAATGACGGTGGCAAACTTGTTAATGTCGCGGGAGATTTCCCTGCGGGAGACTCTTTTTTCGAAGGCGTCAACTAAGTGCACTTTGCTGAATAAAAAAAGAAAAGGCTTTAATCAGCCTTTTCTTTTTGGTGCGTATTTTTCAAAGCAGGCTGTTTTGATAGTAATAAAAAAGCCACCAACACAGTGGTAGCCTTTAGTAGCGTTAAAACACTCAAAGTTTCTTGACCTTATTCTTCATCAACCACATTAGCTTGAGCAGCCGCAGCTTTGGCTTGTTCCGCACGCTTACGGCGAATCTCTTTCGGGTCAGCCAATAGCGGACGATAAATCTCAATCCGGTCTTTATCACGTACCTTTGCGTCCAACTTCACATTGCGACTAAAAATACCCACTTTATTGACTGCCAGATCAATCTCTGGGTACATCTGCAAAATGCCTGAAGTCCGAATGATCTCCTCAACTGTTGCGGATTGCTCGACGACCAACTTGAGCACACGTTGCTCATGCGGCAGTGCATACACTACCTCAACCTGAATCATTTCACTGTTCATCATTACACTCCATACACCTGTTTTGCACGGCGGGTAAAGGCATTCACCATATTACTGGTCAATTCGTTAAAGATTTTTCCAAACGCTAACTCAATCATCTTGCTGGAAAACTCAAACTCTAGACGCAATTCAACTTTACAAGCAGCCTCATCTAATGGCGTAAAAAACCATCCACCACGCAGAGTTTTGAACGGCCCATCTACGAGGCTCATACCAATAGAAGATCCAGGTATCAATTGGTTAGAGGTGGTAAAGGTTTTGCTGATCCCCGCTTTCGACACATCAACTGATGCCACCATATGAGAATCACTTTGTTCTAGCACACGAGAACCCGAACAACCGGGCAAAAATTCAGGATAGCGCGCCACATCATTGACCAAATGAAACATCTGCTCTGCACTAAACGAGACCAAGGCAGAACGACTCACTTGTTTCATTTTCACTCCTTACCACGACTCAAACAGCTTGGGAAAACGGATTGTACTTTCATCCCCCCTACACCTCAAGCCGTCAGTCACGCACAACACGATACAGCGCTTGAGTCACAGCGCAGATAACCGTATGCTACGGCAAACAAAAGCGTTTCCTAACCGCTGACCAAACCGTATAATGCGCCCACTATGACAAAAAAGAAATCTAATACCAAAGCGGGTAGCAACACTATCGCGCTGAACAAAAAAGCTCGCCACGAATACTTCATTGAAGATGAATTTGAAGC
>JBOFIW010000618.1:0-1465 GCA_051650365.1 Vibrio sp.
CAATGGGCTACGAAGCTAACAAACGCCTCAAGAGGGACTGTCAACGCGTGGCGTTTCCAGTCCCAATGAGCCGCGGTGGTTGCAGTTGTTGTGTTTGAGTTTAGTGGTGATGCGTTGTCAGCCCCTTAGGCGGGCGTTAGGATTTTAATTTTAGTTAGGTGGTTATGAGTCCAATTTTAAATTCAAGAATACAATCAAATAATTTACTGATAATGGTGGTTTCTGCTGTTAGTTTGGCTCTTGGTGTCGCTTTATGTGCGAATTATCTTACCGAGTTAATTGGGGCTACAACGGTATTATTGTGTATTGGAGGTGCTTTAATAACTGTATCTATTGTTCTTGTTAGTAAATTATTAAATCCGAAAATAAAACAAGTGGTACGGTTAAGGGGTGGGTACTTCTTTGAACCAGAAACACTGAAAGGAAAGGAGGTATTAGGGTATGAGTTCAATCAAGATATCGCTCAGTATTTGAGAGCCTTAGGTGCTGAAAATAAGGCCTATGCCAAAGCTCTATTAAATGGGTATGAAGACTATGATGCGCCTGATTCATCATATGACCCAGATGTATTGGATTACTATAACCTAGTTGCATCATGTACTGAGTTTTTATTTTTGCGAAAGTTAGGATTACATCTAAATTCATACTTCGTATATGAAGAGATTGATAGGAATAAAATATGTACTATCCCAAGAAGTTCGATGTCGCAAGACGTGCTAAAGAATAGAGTGCTTGAACTAATTACCCGAAATCATCGAGAGCGAGAGGCATTTTTAGACCATGATGGAGATTCGGATTTCGAATTATGCTTTGCTGTTGGTGACGGTGGTGAAGTCTTCGACAGCTTGCATCTCGAGTTACCACTAGGAACCAAATTACAGAGGCTGTCAGATAATTCACTCAGGATATCTAATGATATATTTGATATACGTTTTGTTGTTGATTGTAATGCAACTAGCACTGTAATTTCTCCTGCTCTAATTTGTGGTGATTACGATGCACCATGGTTAGTTAGTGTGAAGCTAGAGGTTACTGTAAAGAAAAGACTAATTCTGAGTTTAGATGATATTGAGATGCATCAATGGCTAGATTCATTTTTAAATTCATTTGAGAACTATATTAGTATCAAGAAACTAGAAGAACGTTCTTACCTTCAGCTAGTGAGCATACTAAAATCTTAGTATCAAGTTTGAAGTGCAACGATCAGCGATAATATCCAACAAAACATTCCTCTGGAGTTTGAAAGCCCAGACGAGCTCTGGGTCTGCTGTTAAGTTTGCGGGCAATCGCGTTGCACTTTGCTTGAGTAAGTGTCGCCATTGAGGTGCCTTTGTGGAGATATTGTCGGATAAGGCCATTGGTATTTTCATTGGTTCCTCGTTCCCAAGAGTGGTGTGGGTTAGCAAAATAAAATCGAGTATCGGTGGCGGCTTCAATAAGCTCATATTGGTTAAATTCAGTGCCA
>JBOFIW010000619.1:0-2020 GCA_051650365.1 Vibrio sp.
TAATAACAAGCAGCGTTCTATCAAGTTTTTCAATTCGCGAATATTGCCCGGCCAATCATAATCTTGCATCGAAGAGATATCTTCATACGCCCATTTTGGCATTGGCATCCCCAGTTCGGCACAGAGCATTTTGGTGAAAAACGGCAGCAGATCATGCAGATCTTGCTTGCGCTCTCGCAGTGGGCTCACTTCGATTTTCAACACATTAAGCCGATAGTAAAGATCGCCGCGAAAGCGACCATTTTCGACTTCTTGTTGCAGATTGCGGTTGGTGGCGGCCACCACTCGCACGTCCACACTCACCTCTTTTTCCGATCCAACCGGACGAACAGTACGTTGTTCTAGCACTCGTAATAAGGAAGCTTGCATGGTCAGTGGCATTTCGCCAATTTCATCCAAAAACAGAGTGCCCCCGTTAGCAACGCGAAACAGCCCTTCACGGCTCTTCTTCGCACCGGTAAAGGCTCCAGTGGTGTGCCCAAACAGTTCACTTTCCAGCAGTTCTGGCGCAATCGCACCACAGTTGATTGGCACAAAAGGACCTTGGCGACCACTTGCTTCATGAATGCCGCGCGCAACCAACTCTTTCCCTGTCCCCGATTCCCCTTCAATCAACACGGAGGCGCGTGACGGAGCAAACTGAATAATATGCTGTTTCAGTAACTCAGTTTGTACTGAGCTACCGATGATTTGCGTAGTGCAGTGGCGTTGAAAGTCACGCTGCAAGGCATATTGCAAACGCTCATTAAGGCGTTTATTCATGCAGCGTTGTACGGCTTGCAGCATCTGCTCAAGGTTAAAGGGCTTGAGGATAAAATCACTGGCACCTAATTTAAGTGCGCTGATGGCAGTATCAAGATCCGCATAACCCGTCATAAAAATCACATCCGCTCGGTGATCTGGGTCGGTAAAGGCTTCTTCCCATTCAATGCCTGAGCGTCCGGGCAAGTTGATGTCTAAAATCAGCAAGTCGTAATGTTGCTGGCAACGCAGCACTTCCGCCTCTTCAATGCTGCCAGCCGAATCCACACGCGAAAACCATTTGTTCAGTGCTTTTTTAAGCACCATTTGCATGCCAATTTCATCATCGACGACTAAAACGGAGAACGGCTGATATAAATGTGTTTGGTTGAGATCTAAGGCTTGTGACATAGGGAAATTCCATAACTCATTGAGACAGAACGACTCAATTAACCTTATATTGGCTATGACTAATTTGCGACATTTTGTCCCACTGTTATTTGTCTGTCACTCAATTTAGTCAATATTTTCCTGATCAGCCTACTTTTTAGAGGGAATTTTATCCTGAATTGCCCAGAATGATGTTGGCATCCCATTTGCTATATCCCCCTTTCGCATACACTAAATAGCAATTGATTTCACTAGGTACAGCATAGGTTTAATCACGAATGTCTCTTGATTAAACCTACAATCAACTCAGTCTTGGAATTCGCAATGAAAAAAACGACGTTTACCCTTGCAGCAGCTTCACTCATGTTAGTCAGCTACTCAGCATCCAGTGCCGATAACACTCGTATTCGCCTTGCCACCACCACCAGCACTTACGATTCTGGTCTGCTTGATTATTTACTACCAAAATTTGAGCAAGATGCTGGCTATAAAGTGGATGTGATTGCAACTGGTACAGGCAAAGCACTGAAAATGGGTGAAAACGGCGATGTAGATTTGGTGATGACCCACGCACCGAAAGCCGAAGCCAGCTTTGTTGAGGCGGGTTACGGTGTTCTGCCACGTAAACTGATGTACAACGACTTTGTAGTCGTTGGCCCAGAAAGTGATCCTGCAAAAATTGCGGATGAAAAAAGCATCGCGAAAGTGTTTGAAAATATCGCTAAGAGTGGCGCGGTGTTTATTTCACGCGGTGATGATTCAGGCACACACAAGAAAGAACTCGGTATTTGGGCACAAAACAAAATTGAACCAAATTTCGGTGGCTACCGTTCTATTGGTCAAGGTATGGGTCCAACGCTGAACATGGCGTCTGAAATGCAAGCTTATA
>JBOFIW010000620.1:0-3747 GCA_051650365.1 Vibrio sp.
GCACCTTTACACATTCGTTGCATTTGTGGGTTAATTTTCACACCACCAAACACAACCGCGCTCTTGAGCGGTAGATGACGGCCATAGAGCATGACATTGTCTTGGATTTGTGCGGCCAGTTCACGCGTTGGAGTAAGGATCAAAGCGCGAACTTGATTGGCGCGAACTTTTGGTCCCTTTGCCAGCAATTCTAAAATTGGTAGCGTAAAGCCGGCCGTTTTTCCTGTGCCAGTTTGAGCTGCGGCCATTACGTCTTTGCCTGCTAAAACCGCAGGAATAGCCTGTAACTGAATCGGTGAAGGCGTGTTGTATCCTTTCTCTTCAATAGCTTTAAGGATTGGCGCAGACAGACCGAGCGAGGTAAAACCCATATATCATTCTCAACAGTAATCAAATAACGCGGGAAATCCGCGCAAAGCCCGCCATTCTGAGGCCTTTAATGATTAGTAGCAACCGCTATCTACAACGCTAGGCCGTTTGAGTAGAGATAAAATGCATAGATGGTTGCCAACAAAAAGAGCCTCATTACGAGGCTTTTATTATTTTTTCACCGTAAATTCAGGTGATAGCTGATGGGCTAAGTATTTAAACATATTGAATACAGCCGTAGTTTTTTCAGTCGGTAGTCCTTGTTCAGTGAGAAAATATTCGCCTTTGAAGACTAAAACATCATCTTTTTCGTCCACTTGTGTGGCACGCATACCGTCGATATAGCACTCATGGTCTTGAATTATCTGGTTTGCGATCAGTAATAAGTCAAATTCACTGATTGGTTTTTTATTGCTCATGGTCGTTACTCCTGACTTTCTGAGATAGGCAGTATAGGTTTGTAACAGGATCTAGTCTTGACAGAAAGCAGGAAAAGGACGATTTATTCTCTTGATGAATTTGTGAGTTATTGCATATTTCATTGTTTTGGGGTCGCGGTGTAGTGCGCTTCACTTTAGTATGGGCGCGTTTTTGACAGCAGAACAACATGTCGTCGATTTGTCGAGCAAATAAAAAGCTTTTAGAAAAAACAAGTTGATCTTCTTGTTATCTGGCTCGATAGTAAAAAAAGAATTACATTTTAGAACGTCATGCGATTTAGAAATCGCCAAATGATGAAGGACACTTGAGTCAATATGGGTAAATCACTCGTTATCGTCGAGTCGCCAGCCAAGGCCAAAACTATTAATAAGTACCTTGGTAAAGACTTTATCGTGAAATCCAGTGTGGGACACATTCGTGATCTGCCTACGGCAGGCCAAACGACCACACCAGGCGGTAAAGCAGCGACCACTTCGACTAAAAAACAATCTATCGCAGATAAAGAGCAGCAAAAGCGTGAAAAAGAGCGCTCAGCACTGATCAAAAAGATGGGTGTCGATCCATATCACGGTTGGGATGCGAATTATCAAATTCTGCCCGGTAAAGAAAAAGTGGTGGCGGAGCTGCAAAAGCTCGCGAAAGACGCCGACAGCGTTTATCTAGCAACCGACTTGGACCGCGAGGGAGAGGCCATCGCTTGGCACCTTCGTGAGATCATCGGTGGCGATGAAAAGCGATACAAACGAGTAGTATTTAACGAGATCACCAAAAATGCGATTCAGCAGGCTTTCCAACAACCTGGTGAGCTTAATATGGATGGCGTTAACGCTCAGCAAGCACGCCGTTTCATGGATCGCGTGGTGGGCTTCATGGTTTCTCCACTGCTATGGAAAAAAGTTGCACGTGGCCTCTCTGCCGGTCGCGTCCAGTCTGTTGCTGTGAAACTCTTGGTTGAGCGTGAACGTGAAATCAAAGCGTTTGTGCCGGAAGAGTTTTGGGACATCAATGCGGATACGTTAACCGCAGACAAGCAAGATTTCCGCCTGCTGGTGGCACAAAAAGATGGTCTAGCGTTCAAACCAGTGAACGAAACTGAAGCTTTGGCTGCCGTTGCAGCGTTGAACAAAGCACAATATGAAGTGTGCAAACGCGAAGATAAGCCAACCAGCAGTAAACCAAGTGCGCCATTCATTACTTCAACCTTGCAGCAAGCGGCGAGTACACGCCTTGGTTACGGGGTGAAGAAGACCATGATGCTCGCTCAACGTCTGTATGAAGCGGGTTACATTACCTATATGCGTACCGACTCAACCAACTTGAGTGCGGAAGCGGTAGACAATGTACGTGGCTATATTACTAAGCATTACGGTGAGGCTTATTTGCCTAGCCAGCCGAATGTGTATGGCAGCAAGCAAAATGCGCAAGAAGCCCATGAAGCGATTCGCCCCTCGGATGTCACTATCACAGCTGATAACTTGGAAGGGATGGAAGCGGATGCACACAAGCTCTATGCGTTGATTTGGAATCAATTTGTTGCGTGTCAAATGACGCCAGCACAATACGATTCAACTACTGTCAGCGTGAAAGCGGCTGAATTTACTTTGAAAGCCAAAGGTCGAATCCTCAAGTTTGATGGTTGGACTCGTGTTCAGCGTCCTTTGGGTAAAAATGAAGATCAGATCCTGCCACCGGTGAAAGTGGGTGATAGCCTGAAATTGGTTAACCTAGATCCGAAACAGCACTTCACCAAACCGCCTGCACGCTTTACTGAGGCTGCTTTGGTTAAAGAACTGGAAAAACGTGGGATTGGTCGTCCATCAACTTACGCTTCAATCATCTCGACGATTCAAGACCGCGGTTATGTGAAAGTCGATCAACGTCGATTCTTTGCGGAAAAAATGGGTGAAATTGTAACTGACCGTCTGGATGAAAATTTTGACGATTTGATGAACTACGATTTTACCGCACGCATGGAAGAAAAACTCGACCAAATTGCTGAAGGTGAAGTGAACTGGACTTCAGTACTGGATGAGTTCTTTGCCGATTTCAGTCGTGATTTAGAAACTGCAGAGCAGGATGAAAGTATCGGTGGTATGAAACCTAACCACATTGTGATGACCAACATCTTGTGTCCAACGTGCTCACGCCCGATGGGTATCCGTACTGCTTCGACAGGTGTGTTTTTAGGCTGCTCTGGTTATGCATTGCCACCAAAAGAGCGCTGCAAAACCACCATCAACCTAGGTGACGAAGACGGCGTTATTAATGTTTTAGAAGAAGACGTTGAAACTGCCGCATTGCGTGCGAAGAAACGTTGTCCAATTTGTGAAACTGCGATGGATGCGTATCTCATCGACGATAAGCGTAAGCTGCACGTATGTGGTAACAACCCTAACTGTGAAGGCTTTATCGTTGAAGAGGGTGAATTTAAAGCCAAAGGCTACGAAGGTCCAACAGTCGAGTGTGACAAATGTGGATCAGACATGGTGTTGAAAAATGGTCGCTTTGGTAAGTACATGGGCTGTACCAATGACACATGTAAAAACACCCGTAAGATTCTAAAAAATGGTGAAGTGGCTCCTCCAAAAGAAGATCCGGTACATTTTCCTGAATTACCATGTGAAAATTCGGATGCATATTTTGTACTGCGAGATGGGGCGTCGGGTTTGTTCTTGGCGGCCAGCAATTTCCCTAAATCTCGGGAAACTCGTGCACCTTTGGTGGAAGAATTGAAGCGTTTCGCAGAACGTTTGCCAGAAAAATATCAGTATCTGACGTCTGCTCCGGCGCAGGATCCTGATGGTTTACCTGCTGTAGTACGTTTCTCTCGTAAAGAGAAAGAGCATTATGTGCGTACCGAAACTGATGGCAAACCATCAGGTTGGCTTGCTATTTTCCAAGAGGGTAAGTGGTTAGTCACCGACAAGCGTAAAAACG
>JBOFIW010000621.1:0-1542 GCA_051650365.1 Vibrio sp.
TTTACCGAAATGCTCTTCAACAGTATCGGTGATGTCTGCATCAGGGTTTTTAGCGGAAAGAACAAAACGAGCGAGGGATTTGTGAGCGAACCAAGTCATTGGTGCTGCAATTAAGGCTAGGATAACTAATGGCCAGAAACCACCTGCACCAGCTTTGATAGGCAGGAATAGAACACCTGCGCCGACTGCTGTACCGAAAAGGGACAGAGCCCATGTGAAATCTTTGTAGGTCCACTTGCTAGCAGAACGTGCTGTAGAAGTAGCCGCTGTTGTAGTATTCATGTGTTTTTACTCATTTTGGGAACAGGAAATAAGTCGGCGTGCATTTTTGCACATTTTTCACAGAATAAAACTAGATCTAAATCATGATTGACCATGCTTATTGAAACTTCTATCAAAAACCTATTTTTGATCACGAAATTGGCGTGCCACATGTGAGAATTGTTAATGGATTGGATTAGATAAAGTTATCCTTGAGTAAATGATTCTCGGTAGGTGAATTGGCAAACGTTTGCCTTGGTTTGTTATTAGTTTTTCTAATCAAAAAATATCTATTAACAATAATAAATAAAAAGCAAAAATAGACTAACTAATTGTAATTAATAAATTGTTTTTGGAGGGTTTGGATGATTTGTGCGGTCATACCCCATATAAAATGTTGTTTATAGGGGATGGCAAACACTCTATGACGGTGGTTTTTTAGTTGAAACGTACTGGAGTAGAGCTTTTTTCGATCGAGCAAAAAACTTATCGGCACTTCGAAAACTTCATCGACTTCGTTGTGATCGAGCTGAATTTGGTAATCCGCTTCCACAAACGCCAAAATAGGCGTCACCGCAAATTGGCTCACTGTGACTAATTCTGGCAATTGGCCGACAATGTGGATCTTCTCTTCACTGATGCCTATCTCTTCACGCGCTTCACGCTTGGCGGTTTGCTGCAACGAGTGATCGCTTTCTTCATATTTGCCACCGGGAAAACTGATTTGCCCAGGATGGTGCCTTAAATGCGCTGCTCGTTTTGTCAAAATCACCTGCAATCCTTGTTGCCGTTCAACTACACCAATCAATACTGAAGCCTTACGCAGTGAATCGGGAGCCAAATGAGCGACTCTCAGCAAGCTTTCCTGATGATAGGCTACAGGTAAATTGAGCTGAAACTGCTGGATAAATTCGTTACGGCTGATATTTCGCAAAGATGGCCTCTATACCGTGATTAACGTACAACACATGTTATAGCGTGTTTTGAAGAATCATGCTGCCGAGTGAAGCACATTTGGCCGATTGTGAACAGAGTGTCGCTAGAAATGGCAGCGTAGGTTTTGCTCGCTGCCATTATGTAAGTGGATGGGGAAAACTAACTCTCCAAAGTCGGGAGGATCCGGCTCAGTTTATCGAGCGTTTCTTGGTATTCAGAGGCGCACTCACTATCCGCCACTAAACCGCCGCCCGCCCAAGCATAGAGCTGTTGCTGATAAGCAACGAGAGTGCGAATGGTGATGCTGGTGTCCATTTTCCCATGGCGACTGAGGTAACCGATGGA
>JBOFIW010000622.1:0-6936 GCA_051650365.1 Vibrio sp.
AGAGCTTCCACGTCGGGCACATATTTTTTATCGACTAGGAACATGACGACGTGGTCATCTTGTTCTATGACTGTGCGGTCATGGGCAATTAGCACTTCTTCACCGCGAACAATGGCGCCGATGGTAGTGCCCGGAGGCAGTTTAATGTCTCCCACTGCACGTCCCACGACTTTAGATGTAGCTTCATCACCGTGGGCGATGGCTTCAATCGCTTCTGCCGCTCCGCGACGTAAAGAAGAAACGTTCACGATATCAGCACGGCGAACGTGGGTTAACAATGCGGAAATGGTAGCTTGCTGGGGGGATATGGCCACATCAATCACGCTGCCTTGAACTAAATCGACATAGCCACTGCGCTGGATCAGCACCATGGCTTTTTTGGCGCCCATACGCTTGGCAAGCATAGCAGACATAATATTGGTTTCATCTTCGTTGGTCAGCGCGATAAATACATCAACTTGGTCAATGTTCTCTTCCGACAACAATTCTTGATCTGCAGCGTCACCACAAAAGACGATGGTGTTTTCCAACTGTTCTGATAATTGTTCAGCTCGTTGGAAGTTGCGCTCAATCAACTTGACACTGTAAGTCTGCTCTAAGCGTCTGGCCAAACTGGCCCCGATGTTGCCGCCACCGACAATCATGATTCGACGATACGGTTTTTCAAGACGCTGCAACTCACTCATTACTGAGCGAATGTGGTTGCTGGCTGCGACGAAAAAGACTTCATCATCCGCTTCAATAATGGTGGTGCCTTGTGGACGAATCGGGCGGCCTTGACGGAAAATCGCCGCTACACGAGTGTCGATGTGTGGCATGTGATCACGCAGGGCGGAAAGTGCATTACCAACCAGTGGACCACCGTAATAGGCTTTTACCGCCACAAGGCTGACTTTTTCTTCCGCAAAGCTCACTACTTGCAATGCACCCGGATATTGGATCAAACGTTCGATATAGCTGGTGACCAGTTCTTCCGGTGCAATCAGGTGATCAACGGGTACTGCTCCTGATTGGAACAGCGCTTCTTTTTCTGCCAGATATTGTGGAGAGCGAATACGGGCAATTCGGTTGGGCGTGTTAAACAGAGTGAAAGCGACCTGACAGGCTGCCATGTTGGTTTCGTCGGTATTGGTGACGGCAACCAGCATATCAGCATCTTGTGCGCCAGCTTCGCGCAGCACATCAGGGTGGCTGGCATGGCCGTTGACCACGCGTAAATCATATTTATCTTGTAAATCGCGCAGTCGGTCGGCGTTTTTATCGACCACAGTGATGTCGTTGTTTTCGCCAACCAAGTTTTCGGCGAGTGTGCCGCCGACTTGCCCTGCACCAAGAATGATGATTTTCATAACTTGTTCTCTTTGTTTGCTCACACCCAAGGCGAGTCTATTCGCCTTGGTTTACCGGATCAGTTTTGTTTGCTTAACACGGCGTAGTAGAAACCGTCCATGGCTTCTTCTCCCGGAAGAATCTGGCGGCCGGGCTGCGCAGGATCGGAACCTACCAAGCTTGCTTCTGGCGTACGTTCAAGGAACGCTTTGACCTGTAAACAGTTTTCTTGAGGTGTGATCGAGCATGTTGCGTACACCAAGGTACCACCGGGCTTAAGTTGTTGCCACATCGCATCCAAAATTTCGCGCTGTAGCTCGGCTAATGCGGTGATATCGTCTGCGCGGCGCAGCCATTTGATATCGGGGTGACGGCGGATCACGCCTGTTGCCGAACAAGGAGCATCCAATAAGATGCGATCAAATTGTTCGCCTTGCCACCACTGTTGCGGGTAACGCGCATCACCACAAATCACCTGCGCGTTGAGTTTTAAACGCTGTAGGTTTTCTTGTACGCGTTTGAGGCGAGTTTCATCGCAATCAATGGCCACGACTTGGCTATTTGGCGTGTGCTCCAGAATGTGCGCGGTTTTACCTCCGGGGGCAGCGCAGCAATCTAAGATCAGCTCTCCAGCTTTTGGTGCGAGGTAAGTTAGTGCTAACTGTGCTGCGGCATCTTGCACTGAAACCCAACCTTCAGCGAAACCGGGGAGTTGGTTAACATCGCACGGATTCACTAAGCAAAGTGCGTCTTCCGCTTGTGAATGTGGTTCGCTGGCAATTTCTGCTTGTTCAAGCAGAGCTTGGTATTCATCACGGCTGTGGTGCTGATGGTTAACGCGCAGCCACATTGGGGCTTTGCTGTTGTTGGCTTCGACGATTTGTTGCCACTGCTCAGGGTAACTCTCTTTGAGCAATTTCAGTAACCAACTTGGGTGCCCATAACGGCCCGCATCATGGCTGGTGGCTTGAGCGTCTAAACGTTCTTGTTCACGCTGGTAGTTGCGTAGTACTGCGTTAATCAATCCGCGTAGACGTGGGCCTTTCAGATCCTGAGCACCTTCAACCGTTTCACCGACTGCCGCATGGGCAGGGATGCGCATAAAGCTGATTTGGTATAAGCCAACCAAAATCAGAAAGTGGAATACACGTTGTTTGCCTTTCAATGGCTTTTCCATCAAGGCTTGGCTAATAGATTCCAAACGTGGTAATTGGCGCAAAACGCCATAGCAGATCTCTTGCAGCAGGGCGTGATCTCGCGGTCTGATTTGCTGCTGAGCGGCAGGCAAAGCATTGGATAGGGATTGCCCCAAATCAACCACTTGGTATAGAGCTGACGCAGCAGCGGCGCGAACATTCATAATAAAACCTAAACAAAAAAGCAGAACCCTAGCCATTGATTGACTAGGGTTCTGGATTAACTGAGTTGGCTGCCGACACTAAACCAGTCGGCACGCGCGTTGAGAATATCTTGTACTGGCAAGGCTTTCTTGCCCGGAATCTGTAAGCTTTCGAGCACCAAAATACCTTGCCCAGTGGCTACATAAATCCCACTTTTATCGGCTTGGATAATCGTGCCTGGAGCTTGGGTGACCGCTCGGGTTTCCACGCGGGCGTGCCACACTTTGATGCTATTTTCCGCCACCTCAAAATGGCTCATTGGCCACGGATTAAAGGCGCGAATACAGCGTTCGATATGCACTGCTTCATCATTCCAGTTGATGCGCGCTTCTTCTTTGCTGAGTTTATGCGCGTAATTAGCCAGCGTATCGTCTTGTTTGACGGCAACGGCGGTACCTTGAGCGATCTCTTGCAAGCACTCTAACAAGGCTTGCGGCCCCAGTTCGGCCAGTTTGTCGTACATTGAGGCACTGGTGTCGCTCGCTTCGATCGGTAGAGTAGCGATTTTCAGCATATCGCCCGTATCAAGGCCGACATCCATCTGCATGATGGTGACGCCAGTGTCACTATCACCTGCCCAAATTGAACGTTGGATCGGTGCAGCGCCACGCCAACGCGGCAGAATAGAGCCGTGTACATTAATACAACCAAGTTTAGGCGTATCCAAAACCACCTTAGGCAACAGTAAACCGTAGGCTACCACCACCATTAAATCGGCGTTGAGTGCGGCAAGTTGTTGCTTGGACTCGTCAGATTTAAAGTTTTCAGGCTGATAAACCGGAATGTTGTGCTCGAGAGCAAGGGTTTTAACTGGGCTAGCAGTGAGTTTTTTGCCGCGACCCGCTGGGCGATCGGGCTGAGTATAGACCGCAATGATCTCGTGCTCCGAAGACAATAACGCCGCCAAGTGACGGGCGGCGAAATCCGGAGTACCTGCAAAGACAATACGTAGTGATTGGCTCAAGGTTACCTCACAGTAATTTATTTTTTCTCATTGAAGCGTTTAACTTTCTCTAGCTTCTCTTTAATACGGTTACGTTTAAGTGGCGACAGATAATCAACAAACAGCTTACCCGCTAGATGATCGAGCTCATGCTGTACACAGATAGCCAGTAGGTCATCAGCTTCAAAGCTGTACTCTTGACCATTGCGATCCAGTGCTTTTACTGTTACTTCCGCGGCGCGTGGCACTAAAGCTCGTGCACCTGGGACAGATAAGCAACCTTCTTCAATCCCATCTTCACCGCGTTTTTCGATGATCTCTGGGTTAATCAACACCATCGGCTGATCGCGAGTTTCAGAAATATCGATCACCACGATACGCTGATGAATATCGACTTGAGTCGCCGCTAAACCGATGCCTTCCTCGGCATACATGGTTTCCAACATGTCATCGACAATTTGTTGGATTTCTGGGGTGACTTCCTTGACCGGTTTTGCAACGGTACGCAGCCGATCATCTGGGAATGTTAATACTTGCAATACAGACATATACACTCGAAATGTTGAACTGTGCCGAAACAGCTTAATGCGTGTTGGCTCAATTCTAGACATTTTAAGACCCAAATGACAGCATCCGGACGTGATTTCTCCGATACTCCGTTATTTTTTCGACCAAGGAAGCTAGGTCATGGCACGACTAACCCGTTATATTGCCTGCGCTTTATTACCGTTCACTTTACTGGGTGGGCAGGTAATGGCGGATGAGCAAACCCCGCTGACTCTCAAACAAGGTGCACCGAAAACGTATACCGTGGTGAAGGGCGATACCTTGTGGGATATTTCGGCGTTGTATCTTGATAGCCCATGGCTATGGCCAAGGCTTTGGCAAGTCAACCCAGAGATTGATAACCCACATCTGATTTATCCCGGTGATAAACTGACGCTGTTTTGGCGCGATGGACAACCCGTACTCAGCCTAAAACCGATGCGTAAACTGAGCCCGCAAGTGCGTGTATTGGAAAAACAAGCCGTTCCGACTGTGCAGGAAGGTTTAGTGCTGCCTTATCTGCAGTCCGACCGCCTGATGGCGCAAGCGGCCTTGCAAGATAGCGTGCGGGTGATTGGCTCAAGCGATGGTCGTAAATATCTGACCAAGCAAGATCAGCTGTATATCACAGGAGTGCAAACCGAGAAAAAATGGGGTATCTATCGCGAAGTGGCACAATATCAGCGTGATGATGAAGTGATGGTTGCGCTGCGTTTGGTCGCGACCGGTGAGCTCACCACGACAGAGAGCAATTTTAGTGGTTTAACCTTGCAAGAGCAAAATCAAGAGATTTTGGCTAACGATATTGCGTTACCGGAAGTGGAGATTGAAGAGCGACAACTCTCAACGACTTTCTATCCGCAGCCTGCTCCTGCTGGGAGTGAAGCGCATATCCTCGGTTCGCTAGAAGGCAGCCAGTACGCTGGGCAGAATCAAGTTGTTGTGGTTGATCAAGGTAGTAGTGATGGTCTTGTGCAAGGCAGTATGTTTGAACTCTACCAAGCTGGCGTGAAAGTCAACGGTAAGAAAGGCTGGTTTACTTACCAGCAAGAAGGCTCAGAGGCGGATGTACAGCTACCCAGTCTAAAAGTCGGCACCTTGATGGTGATCCGCCCTTATGAGCGCTTTAGCTTGGCATTGATTACCAATAGCTCGGCACCGATCAACCAAGAAGTCATTGCAGTTTCACCGCAGTCGATAAGCTCTGAGGCTCAAACGAAGGTTGCACAATCGGCTGAGCAAACTCTATCGGTCGATGATGCGAGTTAATGAAGGATCAGGACTTAGCTATTTGGTTAGCGCTTTGCTTCACACCTAAACTGGGTAGCAGGACTATTTCCCATCTCCTTGCTACCCAAACGCCCACTCAGCTGCAAAGTCTTACACCTAAACAGTGGTTGGCGCTTGGGCTCAAATCAGAACAGTTGGTGTATTTAACCACGGAAGCCACCAAGCAAGCCGAACAATGCTTGCAATGGCGAAATGGTGCGAAAAATCGCCATATAGTGACGCCGCATTGCTCGCTTTATCCCCGCTTATTAAAAGAAATCTCAGTTCCGCCTCCGGTATTGTTTATTGAAGGGATGTGGGAGGCTTTACACGATCCAGCTGTGGCGATAGTCGGTAGCCGTAATGCCACGATTGATGGTCGACAAATTGCGCGCCAGTTTGCTGGCGAGCTAGCTCAATCTGGGCTAGTGGTGGTAAGTGGGTTAGCTCTTGGCATTGATGGCTATGCCCATGATGGAGCTTTGCAAGCACAAGGACAAACCGTGGCTGTGTTAGGTTCAGGTCTCACTCATATTTACCCCAAGCAGCATCAAGCACTGGCGGAGCGAATTATCACACAAGGTGCTTTAGTTTCGGAGTTTGCGCCCTTTGTTCCACCGAAAGCGGATCACTTTCCGCGGCGTAATCGGATTATCAGTGGGTTATCGTTAGGGATTGTCGTGGTTGAAGCTGCGGAGAAAAGTGGTTCTTTGATCACCGCGCGTTATGCGGCAGAGCAAGGACGCGAAGTTTTTGTGGTGCCAGGTTCGATTTACAATGCTGCCAGCCAAGGCAGTAATCAGTTAATTCGCCAAGGAGCCTGTTTAGTGCAAAGCGTGCAACAAATTCATCAAGAGCTTAAAAATGCGCTCACTTGGTCGCTCTCTGAGCAGGTTCCTTACCAAGCGACACTTTTTTCTGCTCCGCAGGGCGATGAAGAATTGCCATTTCCCGAGCTGTTAGCTAACGTAGGAGTAGAGGCTACACCTATTGATATTCTCGCAAGCCGGACCCATATACCGGTTCAAGATGTCATGATGCAGCTCTTGGAGCTTGAGCTCCTTGGGCATGTGGTTGCAGTATCTGGTGGCTATATTAGAAAGGGGAGAGGCTAGCTATGATGATGGATATTTTGATGTATCTGTTCGAAACCTATATCCATAGCGATGCTGAGTTGCAAGTGGATCAGGACCAGCTGGAAGATGAACTGCTGCGTGCTGGGTTTCACCAAAAAGACATCTACAAAGCCCTTCACTGGTTGGAGGATTTAGCGGCTTTGCAACAAACGGATGCGCAAACCGCGATTGCGAAAAGCGCCCCTACTTCGATGCGAATTTATGCACCGGAAGAAATTGAGCGCCTTGATCTCGAATCGCGCGGTTTTTTGTTGTTTCTCGAACATATCAATGTGCTGACTCCGGAAACGCGCGAGATGGTGATCGATCGTGT
>JBOFIW010000623.1:0-2630 GCA_051650365.1 Vibrio sp.
ACGGTTATACCATCTTTGACTTAGTCGGTAGCTATCAATTGCCAGTGGGCAGCCTCGGTTTTGGTGTACTCAACCTGTTTGACCACGACTACACCACCATTTGGGGTCAACGTGCGCAGATCGTTTATTCTGCTCACTACGATGCTGCGGCGTATGACTACAAAGGCCGTGGTCGTACTTATACCCTGAACTACCAAGTAAAATTCTAATTCAAGCGGCAGTCACTCCCTTGAGGAGTGGCTGCTACTTTGTTTCCTCAATTCTTCTGTGCTGTATCCGGTCTATTTTCAATGCATTGGATAGTCACCATCCTGCTATTCCGCTCTTTGTGTTATGCGCAAGAGTGTGGCTCACACCAGCAAAATAAAACCGCAGAAATGAAAAAGCGCCAGCAAGAACTCACTTGCTGGCGCTTAGAATAATGGCACGCCCTACAGGATTCGAACCTGTGACCACATGCTTAGAAGGCACGTGCTCTATCCAACTGAGCTAAGGGCGCGCTACAGGGTGAGGATTATACGAGTTAAACGGGCTAGATCAACGCATTTGTCTAACTTTCTGTTTCAAATGAGCAATATTTTGTCAATTCAACTTCAACTGCCGAAAAACAGAACAAAGCAAACGTTTGCCTGTGGATGTTGTCAAAAATATCTGAGACAATGCGCGCAAAAATTTTCGCTCCAAATCTGTAAGGAAAGTCATGACTGCTCAAAATATTGATGGAACACTGATTTCGCAAACGGTGCGCTCAGAAGTAGCAGCCCGTGTTAAAGCACGAATTCAAGCGGGATTACGAGCCCCTGGCCTAGCGGTTGTGTTGGTGGGCGAAGATCCTGCTTCACAAGTGTATGTCGGCAGTAAACGCCGTGCCTGTGAAGAAGTCGGTTTTGTCTCCAAATCTTTCGATTTACCTGCCACCGCTAGCGAAGAAACGTTGCTGTCACTGGTTGAAGAACTCAATAACGACCCACAAATTGATGGTATTTTGGTACAACTGCCCCTACCCGCAGGTATTGATACCACCAAAGTGTTGGAGAGTATTCACCCTGAGAAAGATGTGGATGGCTTTCACCCTTACAACGTGGGCCGCTTGGCGCAGCGCATTCCTAAACTGCGCTCTTGCACGCCCAAAGGTATCATCACTCTGCTTGAGCGTTATAACATTCCACTGCGCGGGAAACATGCGGTGATTGTGGGTGCATCCAACATTGTCGGACGACCAATGACATTAGAGCTACTACTAGCAGGTTGCACCACTACCACTTGCCATCGCTTTACTCAAGACCTCGAAGGTCATGTTCGCCAAGCGGATATTTTGGTGGTCGCAGTCGGTAAGCCTAACTTTATTCCGGGTGCATGGATTAAAGAAGGTGCGATTGTGGTCGATGTCGGCATTAACCGCTTAGATACTGGCAAGCTGGTTGGCGATGTGGAATACGATGTTGCCCGTACGCGTGCAAGCTTTATTACTCCAGTACCGGGTGGGGTGGGACCAATGACAGTAGCAAGCTTGATTGAAAACACCATGATGGCGTGTGAGCAGTTCCATACTCAAATTTAAATCGCCCTTGCTTCAGTGATGTAAAAACCAAAAGCAGAGGCCATCCTATGTATGGATTGACCTCTGTTATTTTATCGGCACTCATTTTCCCCACAGAATCATCATAACAAACAGCACAAGAATTAAAGATCATTCATCAGCTGTTCTAATTCATCCGTTGCGTCTTCAATAAGGTGGCTCAGCTCACTCGCATCCGGCTCTGCCAAAACCAGTTGCCAAGGGCGCTTTTTGTTGGTGCTGACGATTCGGGTATGCCCTTTTTGCTTTTCAAACTTCACTTGGTCAAATTCCGCGACATGATGCTGGTGAGTTTCCATCACATCGACACATAGTTTACCCAGTGGGTTAACTTCTATATGGGCATGCAGTTGTGGCTTACCCGCCACTCGGTAATGTCTGTGAACAGTAATCATAATATCCCTCCTAGCCAAAGGCAGCCTTCCTTCACTTTTAGTTTAGAACATCCGATTAAACTTGAAGTGTGAATTACACATCAAGTTCACAACACTCTATTTAATTGTTTGAAATATTCCAAATTCGATGGAGAGCATTCTCTACAACATTAACTACTTTACAGTCCTGCCAGACTGCCCATAAAGATGAGTATTGGCGAATCCACCTACAACCGGGGTCGATCAACTCACCGTGGCAACCACATAACCGGGTCGCCTCACCTGTCTCTGAAACCGCATAGTTGAGACCGTACAGTTTGTTTTTTCAAAAATCCCCTACTGGCATTCCCTTTGCCAATTTGAGTTCGATTCACTACGAATTCATTTGATTGATTTGGGAGATACTGAGGCAATGGATCGCACCGTTTTCTCCCTTTTTTTCTCTCTGTATTTCTCTGCTTCACCCCTCCCACTTCTCACCAAAATGCTTCGTATCTAGAAAAGAAAACACCCCAGCTAAGCTAGGGTGTGATTAGAAACGCAACGGTTTATTGTGCGTTATTCATTTGAGTGAGCTTATCGCCAATTGGTTTGGAGAAATTAAAGCCGTCATGCTTATCCCAGTTGATTGACCAGGTCATCACGCCTGCATAATTGGGGTAGGCAAAGGCCGGTTT
>JBOFIW010000624.1:0-2665 GCA_051650365.1 Vibrio sp.
CCTGTTAATTCCTCAGCAAAGTGCATGGCATCACAATGTGAACCACCATTACCACAAGAAAGCACTTTTCCACCTTGCTTGAATGAATCAGCAATCAGCTTAGCCGCCGCTTCAATTTGCGCGATATTGTGATCATCGCTCAAGAATTTCTGCAAAACGTCAGCCGCTTCAGTCAGTTCACTTCTAATTAAATCCTGGTACATGAGGCCTCTCTCTTATTGATTATTTGTTATCCGAACCGAGCGCTTTTGGCACTTCCATTCAGTATCCACCTGAGTTTACCCAAACCATCCGATCTGTCGATAGCCAAAAGGCAAGATTTACTCCTAGTTAGCAAATCCATCTAAGTCTCAATGGACTAAAAAGAGTGATTACTCTAGTTAGATCACTTTCGCACAAAATGTCGTTTTACATTTCATTAATAGATTGATTACAATTTAACTGGTTAGACCACCAAACTTAGAATCGCCGTATTCGTATTAGATGACAGAAGAATGCAGGTCTGAAAAAGGATAAAACTGTATGGAAATCTTGCTCTCTACCTCTATCGTACTCTTGATACTGGGTGCTTGCCTGTATCAAAGAACATCACTCTTTACTTCACTGGCTGCACTGACCTTTACCATGCTAGCGCTTTCACTGTTTGGTCCCTTCGGATTTTTCAGTTGGGCACTCTATCTTGCTGCTGTGGCCATCCTTTGCGTCCCTTCCATTCGTCAATCTTTGATAAGCGGTAAGGCTTTGGCTGTATTTAAAAAAGTACTGCCAGCGATGTCACAGACCGAGAAAGAAGCTTTGGAAGCAGGAACCGTGTGGTGGGAAGCTGAGCTATTTAAAGGCAAACCAGACTGGAAAAAACTGCATACGATCCCAGCACCAAAACTGAGTGCGGAAGAACAAACCTTCCTTGAGGGACCTGTACATGATGTATGTGCTATGGTCAGCGATTATCAAGTTACTCATGAATTAGCCGACCTTCCACCAGAAGTTTGGGCTTTCCTAAAAGAGAAGAAGTTCTTCGCCATGATCATCAAAAAACAATATGGCGGTTTAGAATTTTCTGCCTACGCTCAATCACTGGTATTGCAAAAACTGACTGGTGTTTCTAGCGTACTCGCTTCCACCGTTGGCGTGCCTAACTCTCTGGGGCCCGGAGAATTGTTACAGCACTACGGCACGGATGAGCAAAAAAACTATTACCTACCTCGTTTAGCGGAAGGTAAAGAGATCCCTTGTTTTGCCCTAACTAGTCCTGAAGCTGGTTCTGATGCTGGTTCCATCCCCGATTTCGGTGTGGTGTGTAAAGGCCAATGGGAAGACAAAGAAGTTTTGGGCATGCGCCTGACATGGAATAAGCGCTACATTACACTCGCCCCAGTGGCAACCGTGCTTGGGCTTGCCTTTAAACTGCGTGATCCTGAAGGATTACTCGGTGAGGAAGAAGATCTCGGCATCACCTGTGCTTTAATCCCGACTCATCTCAAAGGCGTGGAAATTGGCAATCGTCATTTCCCTCTGAACGTTCCGTTCCAAAATGGTCCAACCCGCGCGAAAGATCTGTTTGTTCCACTCGATTTCATCATCGGTGGTCCGAAAATGGCGGGACAAGGTTGGCGTATGTTAGTGGAATGTCTGTCCGTGGGAAGAGGCATTACCCTACCGTCTAACTCAACGGGCGGAATCAAATCTGCCGCATTGGCCACTGGCGCTTATGCGCGAATTCGCCGTCAGTTCAAACAACCTATCGGTCAGATGGAAGGGATTGAAGAGCCTTTAGCGCGCCTAGCAGGTAACGCTTATGTCATGGATGCTGCGAGCAACCTGACCGTAGCGGGTATTGATTTAGGCGAGAAACCTTCGGTGATTTCCGCCATTGTGAAGTATCACTGCACCCATCGAGGGCAACGTTCGATCATTGATGCCATGGACATAGTGGGCGGTAAAGGCATCTGTTTAGGCCCCGCTAACTTCTTGGCACGCGGCTACCAAGGTGCTCCGATCGCTATCACGGTGGAAGGGGCAAACATTCTGACACGTTCGATGATCATCTTTGGTCAAGGTGCGATTCGCTGCCATCCTTATGTGCTTAAAGAGATGGAAGCGGCTTATAGCCCAAATTCTGATGCAGTCGAAAAATTCGATATGGCCTTGGCAGGTCACGTCGGCTTTGTGTTAAGTAACCTAGTTCGCAGCTTATGGTTAGGCTTGACCGATGGTTACGGCTCTCAAGCACCGACTCGTGATGCCACTCAACGTTACTATCAGCAGCTCAATCGTTACAGTGCAAATCTTGCCCTGCTCGCCGATGTTTCAATGGCTGTCCTTGGTGGTTCTTTGAAACGTAAAGAGCGTCTATCGGCTCGTTTAGGTGATATTCTCAGCCAGCTTTACTTAAGCTCTGCGACCTTGAAACGCTTTGAAAATGATGGTCGTCCGGTAGAGGATCTCCCTCTGGTGCATTGGGGGTTACAAGATAGCTTACACCAGACAGAAATCGCCATTGATGAGTTCTTGGCTAACTTCCCGAATCGGATTATTGGCCGTGCATTGCGCATACTGATGATACCTTTCGGCCGAGTGCGCAAAGCACCAAGTGACAAACTCGACAGTAAGCTCGCGCAGATCTTGCAAACGCCGAGTGCAACACGTTCAAGAATCGGTCGTA
>JBOFIW010000625.1:0-2917 GCA_051650365.1 Vibrio sp.
TGACGCGCGCTGATCTTGATGATCGCGAACGTTTCCTCAATGCGCGTGACACCATCAATGCTTTGGTTGAAAACGGTATTGTGCCAGTGGTCAATGAAAATGATGCAGTGGCGACCAATGAAATCAAAGTTGGTGACAACGATAATTTATCGGCGTTGGTTGGTATTTTGTGTGGCGCAGACAAGTTGCTACTGCTGACCGATCAAAAAGGTTTGTTTACCGCCGATCCTCGCAAAGATCCTAATGCCAAACTGATCAAAGAAGTAACCACCATTGATGACACACTGCGCAAAATTGCTGGTGGCAGTGGTACCACACTTGGTACCGGTGGTATGGCAACTAAGCTGCAAGCCGCGGACATTGCCCGTCGTGCTGGGATTGAAGTTATCATCGCGGCTGGTCGTGCGCCGAATGTGATTTTTGACTCGTTGAGCGACGAGCCACAAGGTACGCGCTTCTTGGCCTTAGAAGAAGCCTTAGAAAACCGTAAGCGCTGGATTTTAGCTGGCCCTGCGGCCTCTGGTGACATAGTGATCGATGATGGCGCAGTGAAAGCAGTATTTAACAAAGGCAGTAGTTTGCTAGCGAAAGGCGTGGTGCGCGTTCAAGGCCGATTTGCACGTGGTGAAGTGGTTCGTGTACTAGATAAAGATAGCCATTTAGTGGCTCGTGGTATCGCTGCATATTCGAATGACGATCTGGCGCTGATTGTGGGTAAGCATAGTAAAGAAATCGTGGATATTTTAGGCTACGATCACGGCTCAGAAGTGATCCACCGCGACGATATGGTCGTGATTCAAGAATAGAGGAGAGAATGATGGATTTAACCGTACTCGGTAAAGCGGCCAAAGCGGCCTCTTTCCAACTGGCTACCGCCAGTACCGCGCAAAAAAATCAGGCTCTCGCCATCATGGCCGATCAGCTGGAAGCACAAAGCGCGAGCATTCTTGCCGCAAACAACAAAGATATTGCGCTAGGGCGCGAGGCGGGTTTGTCTGATGCTATGCTGGATCGTTTGCTGCTTAATGAATCTCGCTTGCAAGCAATCGCTAACGATGTACGTAACGTGATCAAATTAAACGATCCTGTCGGTAGCGAAATGGATAGTCGCGTGCTAGAAAATGGTATGTCACTAGCTCGTCGCCGAGTGCCGCTGGGGGTTGTTGGGGTTATTTATGAAGCACGTCCAAACGTCACCATTGATATTGCTGCGCTGTGTTTAAAAACCGGTAATGCTGCAATTTTACGTGGCGGCAAAGAGACATTTTTCTCTAACATGGAGCTGGTCAAAGTAATTCAGTCGGCACTGGATAAAGCTGGTTTGCCAGCCGCTTCAGTACAGTACATTGAAAAGCCAGATCGTGAATTGGTCACCCAACTGCTGAAAATGGACGATTATGTCGACATGATCATCCCACGTGGCGGAGCGGGCTTGCACAAAATGTGCAAAGAAAACAGTACAGTACCTGTGATCATCGGTGGGTTTGGTATTAGCCATATTTTTGTGGATGAAAGTGCCGATTTAGATAAATCGCTCGCTGTGATAGAAAACGCCAAAGTGCAACGTCCATCGGCGTGTAATGCATTGGATACTTTATTGGTACATCAAGCGATTGCGAAGCCATTGCTGGAAAAATTGGCTGCCAAATTGAATGGCAAAGTGATGTTTGTGGCGGAGCCAAAAGCCAAAGCGTTGATGAGTTCAGCTGCCGAGCTGCGTGATGCACAAGCGGGCGATTTTGATACTGAATGGCTCAGTTACACCTTAGGGGTAAAAGTAGTGCAGGATGTACAAGAAGCCATTGAGCACATGCGTGAACATAACGCGAGCCACTCTGATGCGATTATGACCAATGATCTCTATAACGCTGAACTGTTTGTAAATACGGCTGGTTCAGCGGCAGTGTATGTGAACGCCTCCACTCGTTTTACCGATGGCGCACAGTTTGGTTTAGGCGCAGAAGTGGCCGTCTCAACACAAAAACTGCATGCGCGCGGTCCTATGGGGCTGGAAGAGCTCACCAGTTACAAATGGGTTGGTAAGGCTAATTACCTATCTCGCAACTAAAAAATCTCAGTAAGATGTGATGTAAAGGGGCTTCATGCCCCTTTTCCTTTGGCTCTCAACAACACATCGGCTACACTGGTTGCCTTGTTATGGAGGTAATATGCATTGTCCTTTCTGTTCTGAAAACGATACCAAGGTGATCGATTCACGTCTGGTGGCTGATGGACATCAAGTACGCCGTCGTCGTCAGTGTCTAGGTTGTAATGAGCGCTTTACCACTTTTGAAAGCGCGGAATTAGTGATGCCGCGTGTGATTAAATCGAACGGTAATCGCGAGCCATTTGATGAAGAGAAAATGATTGGCGGTCTGCAACGTGCCTTAGAAAAACGCCCAGTCAGCGCGGATGCGATTGAACTGGCAATCAGCACTATCAAATCCAAATTGCGTGCTACTGGTGAGCGTGAAGTGCCGAGTAAACTGATTGGTAACTTGGTGATGGAGCAATTAAAAGTGCTAGATAAAGTGGCCTATATCCGTTTTGCTTCCGTATATCGTAGCTTTGAAGATGTCCGTGAGTTTGGTGAAGAGATCGCCAAGCTACAGGATTAATGCACAGCGACTATGCCTATGTTTACCTCTTTTGATCATCAAATGATGTCCCGCGCGATTGAGTTAGCGTGGCGTGGACGTTTTACCACATCCCCCAATCCCAATGTTGGCTGCGTGATCACGCGCGGCGAGCAGATTGTGGGTGAAGGCTTCCATTTTCGAGCAGGCGAGCCACATGCTGAAGTGCATGCGATGCATCAAGCTGGCGAGCTGACTCGCGGTGCTACTGCTTATGTCACTTTAGAGCCTTGCTCTCATTACGGCCGCACTCCACCGTGTGCCGAAGGCCTTATCAAAGC
>JBOFIW010000626.1:0-2065 GCA_051650365.1 Vibrio sp.
GCCAATCAATATGCAGATCTTTAGTGAGAAAACTCGCGACTATCATGCGTAGCCGATTGTGCATCCATCCCGTTTGATTCAGTTGGCGCATCGCGGCATCGACGATCGGATACCCGGTTTGGCCTTCACACCAACGTTGGAATTTTTCGTGATCGTTCCACCATTCAAGGTGAGATCCCCACTCATGAAAATCACGGCTTTTGGAAAGATTGGGGTCTAACGCGACCAAATGCTGATAGAACTCACGCCAAATCAGTTCACTTAACCAGACTTGAGCCCCTTCGCCAAGGACCCCCATTGCCGATTCACGGTACAAACGAGCAACACATTGACGTGCCGACAAGGCACCTATCGCTAAATAAGGTGAAAGAACACTTGTGCCTTCACGCGCAGGAAAATCACGCCATTGATGGTAATCCTGCACTCGCTCTCGGCAAAAATCGCGCAATTGATTACGTATGGTTTCAAACTCCACAGGCCATTGGGAGCTATCTACTCTCTCGTAATCAAAGGCTTGTTCACTATTCCAAATCCAATCTGTTAATTCAGAGGGGATTATCCCTTTCAAGGCTGGAGAATTTTTGACAATCGTTGGGGGTTGAAACAAGCTCAGCCACGCACGTTTAAAAGGGGTGAACACTTTAAAAAATTCACCTTGTTTGGTGCGTACTGAACCCGGTGGAAGAATGCACTTATCATCAAAAGCAGACCATAAAATTCCCAGCTCAGCCAGCAACTGCTCTGTGCGAAGATCTCGCTGCTGTTCATCCAGCTCATAATCTCGATTCGCGAATACCTGCTTGGCTTTAAGAGTCTTCGCTAATTGGCAAATCACCTCGGCAGCATCATGGAAATCAGCGACTTGGTGATAAAGAAGCGGAATATTCAGCTCCACGAGTTCTTGTTGCAGGGCTCCCAAACGCCGCCAGATAAAATCCGCTTGTATCGGAGCTAAATGATGCTGTTGCCACTGCTTCGGTGTAGCAAGGTACACCGCCACCACGGGTTCACCACTTGCAATAGCCGCCGAGAGTGCACTGCTATCAACACTACGCAGATCGCGCCGCAACCAAACCAATCGCATACCAATACCTTATTGCTGTTGTAGCTGTTGCAATACCTCGGACAGCACACACCGATCACCAAACTGCTGTTGTAAACTGGCTAATGCCGAGAGCTGTGTGGCTGGCAAAGGGCGATGCGCATGAAGCGCCAAGGTGTGATGTGAAGCTAAACTGGGGTGATCTTGTAAACCGCGAATATCCTCTACCGCTTCAAGTAAAGTCACTTGATAACCTTTTTCTGCCCAAGTGAGAGCCCATAACCATGCATTGAGTGAACCCGCTTCGTCTAAACTGATGCACAAACACTTGCCTTTGGTGGCGGCTTTGTTTTCGGCATCGAGAATAAACGCTAACTTGGTCAACATTAGAGTGCGAAACAGCCCCATTTGCAGAGAACGCAGTGGCCCTTTCACTCTTTCCAAAGCTTCAACCACAGGCTGCACAAACTGAGTTTGTGTCACATTCAGTGGATATTCCTTTAATATGGTGGCGATGATCTGCTCAGCCTTAGAACGCTGTAATGCAGCCAATGCGGTGAGTAAAGACTCACACTCTTCCAATTGGATAACACGTTGGGCAGCAAGCTCGGTATCATCCGCACCATTTTGTAATAGCGCTCCTACCTTACCAATCGCCACCCCTTTGGCTAGCCAACTTTGGATTTGGTGAATCATCTCTATATCTTGTTCAGTGAATAGTCGATGCCCTTTCTCAGTGCGATTGGGCTGCACTAAGTTATACCGACGCTGCCACGCACGCAGCGTCACAGGTTTTACACCAGTTATTTCCGCCACTTCGCGAATCGCGTAACGTTTTTCATCACAAGCCATAACGTAGTTTCAACTCCGAAGGATAAGGATTCAGATAGCGTTGTTGATCAAGATACCCATCGGGATACAACGCGAGATAATGTTTTAGCAAAGTCAGTGGCGCAAGCAGTGGAAGTTCACCTAATCGGTAGCTTTCGATCACATGCGACAATTCTGCTTTTTGCAATTTGT
>JBOFIW010000627.1:0-1644 GCA_051650365.1 Vibrio sp.
GAATCAGCCGCCGATTTACCAAAACCAAACCAAGTGACACTGCGTCGTACCAAACTCGACAAGCTGCTGGGTCATGCGATTCCTGATGCGGACGTGGTAGAAATTCTTGAGCGTCTGGGTATGCAAGTGGCGACTACAGCAGAAGGCTGGCAAGCGACTGCGCCAACATGGCGTTTTGATATTGCTATCGAGCAAGATCTGGTGGAAGAAGTAGGCCGCATCTACGGTTACAACAATATTCCTAACCAAGCGCCTGTGGCAGCGTTGAATATGAACCTGCATAACGAAGCGAAACTACCACTGAAGCGTGTTCGCGATCTGCTGGTTGACCGTGGTTACCATGAAGCGATTACTTACAGCTTCGTTGAGCCTGAGCAGCAAAAACTGGTTGTACCGGGTGTTGATGCGCTGATCCTGCCAAACCCAATTTCTGCTGAAATGTCGGCGATGCGTTTGAGCCTGATCCAAGGTCTGCTGAACACTGTAGTTCACAACCAAAAGCGTCAGCAACCTCGTGTTCGTTTGTTTGAATACGGTCTGCGCTTCATCCCTGATGCAGCAGCAGAAAACGGTATGCGCCAAGAGCCAATGTTGGCGGGTGTGATTTCTGGCGCTCGTGGTGAAGAGCACTGGAATATGGAAACGGCAACCGTTGATTTCTTCGATATGAAGGGTGATCTGGAAGCGGTTCTTGAACTGACAGCAAAAGGCAAAGCCTATAGCTTCGCAGCAACTAAGCATCCAGCATTGCATCCAGGTCAAGCTGCAGCGATTATTGTTGATGGTAAAGAGATTGGTGTGATCGGTACTGTCCACCCTGAGCTTGAGCGTAAGTTTGGCCTCAATGGCCGTACTATTGTGTTCGAGATCGAGTGGAATGCGATCAACACTCGTGTGATCCCAGAAGCCGCAGCGATTTCTAAGTTCCCAGCCAACCGTCGTGATATCGCGTTGGTGGTCGATGGCAACATCGCTTCTGGCGAAATCGTTGAGGCATGCCGTGTTGCGGGCGGTGAGTTGTTGAAAGACGCGAAACTGTTCGACGTTTACGTGGGTAAAGGCGTTGAAGAAGGTAAGAAGAGTTTAGCTATTGCGCTGACTCTTCAATCGGTTGAACGCACTCTTGAAGAAGCTGATATCGCTGCTGCGGTAGAGGCGATTGTTCAAGCTGTGTCTGCCCAGTATGGTGCAGCTCTGCGCGACTAAGCCAGAGGCAAGTTTGCTTCAAGCAAGATGAAAACAGGCTCCTCGGAGCCTGTTTTTTTATCGCTACAATATGGAACTAGGCCAACAACTCTCTGATTTTTAGATGAAACTAAGAAAAATTTTTTGGCGTATCGAAAAAAATTATCTACGCTAAATAGTGATGAGGGTCTGAAATTGATTTTAGTGATAATGATGTAAATAACTAAAATTTCAGATTTTTTTCCTCTTGTGATTCAAGAGAGAGCAAGTGATTTTTGGAAAGAGATGTAAATCGTAACGTTTTGAATCGCTTAGTGAGCAATAAAAAAGTTGGCGAAAATCAGAAGGTTGGCATACACTTTCACTGTTCGGCGGTTAGGTTATTGATTGGTCGAACAAAAATTGCTTTGGCGCTGCCAACCAGCAGCAAGGTTTAACTTAGCTTTGAGGGAAGTTTTA
>JBOFIW010000628.1:0-5096 GCA_051650365.1 Vibrio sp.
GCACTTTGACTAATGCCTGTTACATTCTGATGCACCAAAGTCGACATGTTCGATACATTGCGATTGATATCTTGTGTAACGTGCGATTGCTCTTCCGCTGCGGTAGCAACCTGAGCATTGCTATCATTGATATCGGAAACCGATTCAGTAATACCAACCAAAGCATCATTCGCCTTTATTGTCAGTTCTTTATTTTGAGCCAGCATATCTAGGCTAGTTTGCATGCTGTCGTTTGCCATATTGGATTGGCTTTGCAGCTCTTCAATAATCGCTTGAATTTCTTTGGTGGATTCTTGAGTGCGTGCAGCTAGCATCCTAACTTCGTCCGCTACTACAGCAAAACCACGACCTGATTCACCAGCGCGAGCCGCCTCAATCGCTGCATTTAACGCCAACAAGTTAGTTTGATCCGATACACCACGAATGACTTCGATCACATTGCTGATCTGCTCAGATTGCTCTTTCAAACGTAGCACCACACATGCTGCATCATTCAGAGCTAACGCCATTTGCTCACTCGCTTGACTGCTTTCTTTGAAGATGGCTAGGCCTGACTTGGCTAATTCATCCGCTTCACGAGCCGTTGAGTCGGCTGACGATGCGTTATCACTGACGTTATCCGCAGTGCTTGCCAATTCATTTACCGCAGAAGCAACCTGCTCAATCTCCATCAATTCGAGCTGGGCATTCGATTCGGCTTGAGACATAACCGCAGCCAGTTCGGTAGACGCAGAAGCCACCTCTTCACTGATACGTGTTAACTGTTCTACCGTAGTGTACAACTGTTTTACTGTGGTATTGACATCCTTGCTTAATTTAGCAATTTCATTCTCACCATCATCATCTGCTTTTACCGAAAGATCACCTTGTGCCAATTTACGCATTACAGCTTGCAGACTGGTGATTGGTGAAACAATCTGCCCAGAAAGCAGCCAAGCTGCCACAACAGAAAGTGCTAGCACTGACAGTACGGTAATCATCGCATTGCGCATCACGATTGCGTTATTTTCCGCACTCGCCTGCATAGATTCAGTCGCATAGAGGTTAACTTTTTTCGACAACTCATTGATAGCACTCACCATTAGGTTACCCGTCTCACGATAAGAGCGAATAAATGCACTCGCTTCTTGAGCGGTTGCAGTGCCTTGGTCAATGCGGTTAAACAGGTTCACCATCTGTTGAGATTCATCTACGTAATTGGCGATACGTTGCTCAACCGTATTGACATCATTTTTGAATTGCGATTCTTGCCCCATCACTTCAAGAGCTGCTTCTGCTTGTTTGAGACCCGCTTTTAACTCAGTAAGAAACTGACCACGGCGCTCAGAATCGTAGATAGCATAAACCGCGCTAATACGAAGTGGGTAAATAGTATCGTCCACCTTCGCTAGGGTATCTTTGTAACTCACTAGTGACTGAGTATTTTCAGCAATTTCTTTTTGCTCATTCGTTAGATTGACTTTGGTGATCCATAAAGCAATGACCAACGCGATCATTGTAAATAGAACAGGAAGTAAAACTTGGAATCGTATAGACAAGTTTTTCAAAGAAAATGGCATGCTTGACCTCTTTAAACGTAACGCACGCATACATGCAGATGGGATTATTCCCAGCTCAAAAATCCGAAAAATATTAGACCTTAATCACAAAATTGTCCATTTTAAATGTTTTTATCTTTCAAAAGCTTACGAATTCATTTTCGTCAAAAATACATCACTCTCGCCAATTTACCGACGAACCGCATATAAATAACAAAATATGACATTAAATGAAAAAATATGAACACGGCGAAACTGCCATGTTCATATTTAAATGGAAAAGATTACTTACGTAATGCGTTCAATTTCGCTTGAGCTAGACCAAAAATAGTATCAATTGGGTAGCTACCATCATCGGTTGCAATACCAGCAGATTTGCCAGTGAAAATTTCAATTGCTTCGGTCACATGATCGATTGCCCAAATATGAAAATCACCTTTTTCCACGGCTTTAACAATATCAGCCCGTAGCATCAAGTTATGCATGTTGGAACGTGGAATGATCACACCTTGACTGTCTTTGCGCCCTTTAATGGTGCAAACATCAAAGAAACCTTCAATCTTCTCGTTCAAGCCACCTATCGGCTGTGATTCACCAAACTGATTCATCGAACCTGTAATTGCAATATCTTGCCGATTCGGTTGCTTAGAAAATGCTGACACAATTGCACAGAACTCAGCCATACTGGCGCTGTCACCATCCACACCACCGTAAGATTGCTCAAATGTGATGGTTGTGGTAAGCGGGACTCGTGCTGTACGGCCAAAGACAGAGCTCAAATAAGCAGAGAGGATCATCACTCCTTTGGAGTGAATACTGCCACCTAAATCGACACTACGCTCAATATCAATAATTTCACCGTCACCATAAGATGTGGTTGCAGTAATTCTATTTGGCATACCGAATGCGTGGTCACTGGTGGCAAGTACAGAAAGTGCATTAACCTGACCTATCGCGGCGCCTTCGGTTTGGATCAGAGTTGTCCCATTCACAAAGGTTTCCATCATGCTCTGCTGTAAACGATTTACCCGTAACTCTTGGTTATACAGTGCTTCATCCACATGACTCTGACGAATGAGATTGGCATTAGCCTGTTTCGCTACATAGTTGGATTCACGCAGCAAATTAGCGATGCGTGCAGAATGTAACGAAAGTTTGGTTTGATCGCCTGTGGTGCGTGAACTATGTTCGATAATACGAGCAATCGCTTTACGGTCACAGTGCAGCATATTGGCATCGTGCACGATGCTAGAAATAAAGCGGGCATAATGCAGTTCAGAATCCGCATCGCGTGGCATTTCATCGGCGAAATCAGCCGTCACGCGGAACAGTTCACTAAATTCCGGATCATAATGCGCAAGCAGTTCATAGGTATGGTAATCACCAAACAGGATAATTTTCACATCTAACGGGATCGGTTCGGGATCAAGCGACACCGTACCAGTCAGCGTGACCTCTTTTTCCAGCGAAGTGAAACTGAGATGACGAGAACGCAGCGCACGCTTCAAACCATCCCATACGTATGGTTGTTCAAGCACTTTCACCGCATCCATTAACAACACCCCTCCATTGGCCTTGTGTAAACTTCCTGGGCGGATCAATGAAAAATCAGTAAACACGGTGCCCTTGTATGTCGCGGTTTCGATGTAACCAAATAGAGTGTGATAGTTCGGGCTCTCTTCAACCACAATTGGAAACTCATCCGCATTACGGCTCACCAGAACATTGACCTTGTAGCGACGTGGTAGTTTTTTATCCAAAGAAGCACTCGCAAGCTCTCCTTGATCGCCACCTTCATCGAGGAAAATTTCGACATTTTCGACAATGTCTTTTTGTAACTCGGTCAAATAGGCTTTGATTTCTGGATGCTTGGAATAATCTAGCTTTAGCTTCTTAATGAAATGAGCTATTACATCCAGCGTCACTTCATCATTGAGTTTTTTGATTTTATCGCTGTACGACTCTTCCCATTCGGTTAAGTGGCGTACCATATTACGCAGGATAACTTCTAATTCATCAATCGTATTACTGAACTGCTCCTGCTCGCGCTTAGACAATGCATCAAACGTCTCTTCAGTGTGCATCTCCTCACCATTCAGGGCAACAAATTGATATTCCCCTTGTGGTGTCAACGTTAAGCTGACACCACGTTCTTTGGCGGTACGAGTGATATTTTCAAGCTCGCTCTCTTGTTTTTGCGCTAGCTGGTTTTTTAGCTTTTCTGCACGGCTGAAGTAGATTTCATTATCGAATGCCAGAGGAATTGCCGTGACTAACTTGGTCATTAGTTTTTCAATGTCTTGGCGAAATTTCAACCCAATGCCGCATGGCAATTTCAGCACTTTGGGAACTCGTACATCCTCAAAATTCGCGACGTAACACCAGTCATACAACTCATGTCCATCGTGTTGATGGCGGCTGAGATAACGCAGAATCATGGTTCGCTTGCCCAGCCCATTACGGCCGATAGCGTAAATGTTGTATCCCTTTTCTTTAATCGACATTGCAAACTCGACCGCTTTTTGCGCTCGCTCTTGCCCGACTATCTCATCGATTGGTGCTAATTCTTTCGTTGATTTGCACTCTAGCTTTTCCAATTTCGCGACTTGGTAGAGCTGCTCAAAACTCAGATGCTGAATCGCCATGGCTCCACTCCTTCCCTTAGATTCTTTACTTCATATGTAGCTTAAGTTTAGAGATAAATCATTGTCTTTTTAGTGAGTTATTCCCCATTAGAGATTGAACGGAGAAAATTTAACCAACAAACACACAAGCGATAACCATTTGCATTTGATAATAAATTGCATTTAAATGAGCTTTTCTTGGCGAGGAGATGGTGATGGATATACAACAGTGTTGGGATGGTTTCTTACAAGCTGATCGACTACTCAAGCAGGGACATTGGCCACAAGCTCACTACATGCTAGATGATGTACTGCACTTTATGCCACTGCACATTCAAAATGCCGCTTATGATGACCAAACCAAACCCTGCCAAATGGCATACATGATCACTGGGTTGCAGGACGCTGCAATTGCACAATCAGCAATCCTCAATAACATGGGACAATATCAACGCGCGTTTGATGTACTCAATCAAGCTTACGCACTATTGCAATTCCTCTCACTTGAAGATATTGACCTGATGCGCCGCCTTGATTCCACACTATGTCAAATCAACGAACATCTGTTGCTCCATCTCAGTGCTTTTTGTTGCGCACAGCGCAATGCCAAATGGCAATTGGAATACCAACAGGTTGAAAAAGCGCATTTTTACTTTAACCAATTAAGAAGCCCTCGATCCCTATCTCCAACCTCCCTTGTAATGCATTGAACAAAATGTGGAGAGATGGTGAATAGCTACCCAAAAAAGCTCATTACTATGTCATTCGACATTCCTGAATAAAATGCAGCTTGATTCATATTAAATTCACGAATGCAGTCTATACTTAATTCACAGTGAATGAGGTTTAACTCACATCTCACTGATTTCACCATGGCATAGCTGCCTTTTCGGTTTGGCCGCCGACCACAAAAACTCGCTCAGATTGAGCGAGT
>JBOFIW010000629.1:0-3292 GCA_051650365.1 Vibrio sp.
TTATGAACATTAGTCAAATTGCCAAACTGACCGATCTTACCGCCAAGTCGATTCGTTTATATGAAGAGAAAGGTTTAATCACCTCGCCATTGCGTTCTGAGAGTGGTTACCGGACCTACACTCAGCAGCATGTGGATGATTTACTATTAATTGCTCGCTGTCGGCGAGTAGGTTTTAGTTTGGATGAATGTAAAGCTATGCTCACATTAGCCAATGATCCACACCGTACACGCGCTGCAGTACGCGCGCGAGCGCAAGAAAAATTACAAGAAGTCTCAAGTAAACTGGCCGAGTTGACCATGATTAAGCAACAACTAGAAGAGTGGATCGCGTCTTGCCCAGGGGATCAAGGGAACGACTGCCCCATTATTGAACAACTGAAGGGGAATTGTTGTTCAAGCTCTAAACAATAAAACCCCGTGGGGTCTTATTGTTTATATGCTTTAAATGATGTTGGGAGGGATGATTCTTAGATAGGTTTGACGACTAAGATTATTCCATCCACAGCAATCACAGAAACACGGCAGCCTCGGGCAAGGTCCTGATCGCAGCGAGCTGTCCAACGCGTATCACCAAGAGAAACTTGAAACTCACCGGCAGGCGTCTCTTCCATAATTTGGATAATCCGACCGATCAATTGTTTGTCCTTCTGATTAAGATTCCGTTCAGCATCTTGCTTTTTATCTTGGTTAAATTGACGTCGCCACCATAACCAAGTGGTGAGCAGAGAGAAACTTGCAAAGGCTAACCATTGTAGCTGCCAGCCCATTGGCATGACAGTGAGTAGCACACCTACCAGTAAGGCTGAAAGACCTAGCCACAGAAAGTAACCCGCAGTACCAAGTAGCTCAGCGGCAAGCAGTATTAGGCCGAAAGTCAACCAATGCCAAAAGTTCAATTGTGAGATCAGTTCGATCACTGGTCACCTACTTGGTTTGATTGGATTTAAACATCTCAGCAATACCAGCAACAGAGCCCATTAAGCCTGTTGCCTCAAGAGGTAGCATTATGATCTTGCCATTTTCCGCCTGACCAATCGCTTTGAGGGCTTCTGTATAGCCTTGTGCAATAAAATAATTCACTGCTTGCATATCCCCCTGAGCAATAGCTTGCGATACCATTTCGGTGGCCTTAGCTTCGGCTTCTGCTGCGCGTTCACGTGCTTCTGCTTGCAAAATCGCTGCTTGTTTATCCCCTTCGGCTTTCAAAATTTCAGATTGTTTTTGCCCTTCTGCACGTAAGATTTGTGCTTGGCGAACCCCTTCTGCCTCAAGAATTGCTGCGCGTTTTTCTCGTTCGGCTTTCATTTGTGCATTCATCGCAGCCGTCAAGTCTGCAGGTGGTTGAACATCTTTGATTTCAATACGCGTTACTTTTACACCCCAAGGATTAGTCGCATGGTCAACAATCGAGAGGAGTTTTGTGTTGATCATGTCACGTTGACTGAGCATTTCATCCAATTCCATTGAACCTAATACCGTTCGCATATTGGTCAGCGTTAGATTACGAATTGCATTTTCTAAATCATTGACTTCATAAGCTGCTTTTGCGGCATCAATGACTTGTACGAAGCAAACGGCATCAATCACCACGTTGGCGTTATCTTTACTGATGACTTCTTGAGCTGGTATATCAAGGACTCGTTCCATCATGTTGATTTTGCGTCCCACTTTGTCGATGAGGGGGATGATGATATTCAGCCCTGGTTTCAGGGTCAGGGTATAGCGGCCGAAGCGCTCTACGGTCCAATTATTGCCTTGGGGAACGGTTTTTACTGCAGAAGAAATGAAAATAATCACTGCTAATACGAGTATTGCAATGGTGATCAATGAATCAATAGCCATGACGTGTCCCTGTTGTTATTTGATAATTTGCTCTCTCCATCTGTGTACGGAGAAGTGCGGAGGATTTGGGCTAAGAGGAGTGGTAGAGCCCCTGCCTAAACTGATATCGAGTACGTAGGAAGTTTCCCTCAAACCGCTGGGTTACACCAAGACCAGATCAAAAAAATATAGCTTTGCTCTAAAAATTGCTCGATATTTTTGATATTTACGAATTATAGAAATGGCGCTCGCATTTAAGCGCCATATGTGTTTTGAAGGCCTGTGTTGTTCTGATGAACAACGGTAACTCTAATAAAGTAGTGAATAGAGCTTCTTACGGTACTGATTGGCTAACGGATTCCCTTGACCTAGTGCGGTTAGAATATCCATAAAGGTTTTTTTCATTTCGCCATCGAGTGCATTAAGACTTTGACTTAACCATGACCAGAGTAAATTGAGTGCTTCCTCATCGCGTTTTACTTGGTGGTACTGTCTAGCCAGTTCGATTGCTATGTTCGGATTCTGCGGGTCATCGTGCCACTGTTGTTCTAGAGCCATAATTTCCGGACTATTGGCAGCTTGTTGATGCAGTTCAAGTTTGGCAACGAGAGTTTTGTATTCGCCTTGTTGGTATTCGAGAGGTACGCTCGCAAGTATAGTCTGAGCGGTTTCTATGGCCCCCGTGTCTAGGTAGCAGTGCGCTAAAGCCAGTTTCACTTCGCCTTTATTACGCCACTCATCGTTCAAGGATGTCAGCATTGGTAGCGCTTCATCAAATTGTTTTTGTGCTACCAAATCTAGCCCTTGCAGCATCAGTCGTTCTTCATTACTAGGTAAATGGCGGTTGAGCATTTCTTCGATGGCTTCGATGGGCTGTGGCCCACCGAGTCCATCGACGGGCTGTCCATCAACAAACAAAGCAATGGTTGGTATCGCTTGGATGCCAAATTGTGCCGCAATAGCTTGCTCTTCTTGACAATTAAGGTGGGCAAGAACAAAGGCCCCTTGATAGTTTTCGGCTAGCTGTTCTAGTTGAGGTAATAATTGAGCACTCTCATGGCTGATGGGAGCCCAGAAGTAAAAGAGCACAGGTGAGAGTGTGGAGTGTTGTAATACTTGGTGAAAGTTATGTTGAGAAACATCAATAATATTCGCTGCTTGCATAGCAAATCCTTGGTTTGGATGGCACATCGCTGAATAAACTATGGGGATGTTGAGAAGAAAACTCAAGCTTTCGACTTTTTTCACCCTCGTGGTTTTAGAGGGGATCTTGAAAACAAAAGCACCACCCCGAGGTGGTGCTTTTGCTGCTCTCACGAGCTTGCAAGCAAAGGTGTTTAAAGCAGTATAAATAAGGTCAGCGCAACACCGACACCGATCCAATTCCACTGGTTTAATGTCATTTCTATCGTACCACATGCAACGCTTGAGAAGATTTGATGTTTTAGTGCGCGTGGTTTAGGGGGGGG
>JBOFIW010000630.1:0-3955 GCA_051650365.1 Vibrio sp.
AGCTTTACTTTCAGCGGAGGAGAAACCGTCAACATCCCTGCGGTGAAAGTGGTGAACACCGTCAATGTGGAGATGCCACCATGGGCATAACCGCAACAGGGCTTATTCGCCCCTTCGCTATTTTGCATTGGGCGGGAAAGGATGTAACTGCAGAGCTTAGCCGCTATGTGAAGTCAATGACCTATACCGACGTGATGGAGAGCAAGCAAACGGGCACGGATACCTTGTCTTTGACCTTGTTTAACAAAGACAGACGCTTTTGCGATGCGTGGTATCCGACCAAAGGTGACACCTTAAAGCCAGGCATTGGTTGGTTAGATGAACAAGGTCAACGCCATGAATGGCTGTGGGGTGAGTTCAGTATCGACGAGGTGGCATTCAAAGTCGGACCTGATGATGTGATGGTGGGTGCAAACGCCAAGCCGCCAGTCACTGAGCGTGGCTTTATTGATAACCAGCAATGCCTTGTGCAAGAGAACGTGACCTTTGAACGTGTTGCTCAGTCTTGGGCAAAAGAGAGTGGCTTGTCCTTTATCAAAGCGCCTGGCACTCCGGACTTTCGCTTTGATCGCATCGAGCAACGTGATGAAAGTACGCCCGCGTTCTTAACCAGACTGTCAGAGCAAACCAGTGTGCCGATGGCCATCAAAGGTAAGAACCTTGTCATGGGCAGTTTTGAGTCTGATGTGATCCAAATCGACACCTTCAACCGCAGCATTCTGACCTCACTTAATCTGCCTGACAGCGCCCGTTCTAAATATGTAGCAGTGGAAGTCGAAGGATACGATCAACAGTCAAACAAACTCTTCAGCTACCGCGCCGGTGATGCCACCGCCACAGGTGACAGAGTGAAGAGACTTCGCAATATCGACAACGTGAAATCCATGGCTGATGCCAGAGCGTACGCCGAGTCCTATTTACAGAGCGGTGAAGACGGTAAACAAGGTGCGAAGGGTCGCATGTCGGTGGTGAATACCATGCTGACCACCGCGCACCTGATTGAATTTTTAAACTTTGGCAAAGTGCCAAACCGCTGGAAACCCACCACAGTCACCACCTCCATCAGTGATCGTTCGTGGACGGCCAGCGCACAACTATCAAGAGCAAGCTGATATGACAAACCGATTTCCGAACATTCCAGAGCCTAAGCTGGTTGAGGTGGACTATGACGCTGACCTTGCCAGTTTGAAGGCTCGCTATCAAGAAGGCACTGGTCACTATCCTGGCATTAATGATCCAGAAACTTTCCATCTTGAGCAGATTGCCTACGAGAAGAACGAACTCAAAGCGCTCATCAACTATGAAAGCAAACAGAACTTGCTGCCGTTTGCTGAAGATGAACGCTTAGACAACATTGGGCTATTGACCGAAACCGAACGACTGCCAGCCTCAAAGGCCCGTACGGTAATGGCGTTTAACTTTATCGAACATACTGGGCTTGTCATTCCACAGGGCTATCAAGTGATTGCGGTGGATAACCAAACCATTTTTGAAGCATTGGAAGATACGGTGGTCAGTGCTGGCACACTGACTATCTCGGCGAATGTGGAATGCATTGAAGCGGGCATTCAAGGTAACGGCTTCTTGCCTGGACAAATTAACCAAGCTGTCGAGCCATTAACCGCACTGGAAAGCGTGACGAATACCGAGACCACACAAGGTGGTGCGGAGATTGAGGACAATGATGCCTTTGCTTATCGCATCTATATCTCACCGTCCAAGTTCAGTGTGGCAGGTCCCTATGAAGCGTATGAGTATTTTGCACGCTCCAGCAGCTCGTCGATTAAGAACGTCTCTGTCTGGACGCCTGCACCGAATGAAATTGAGATCAGCGCCATTTTGCAAGACGGCTCGCTACCGAATCAGGCCATTAAAGATTTGATTAAATCGGAGTGCTCAGGGAAAAAGCGTGTCCCTATGGGGGATTTGGTGCGCGTTGTTGACGCTGAAGATGTGACTGCAACCGCGAGCTTTCACCTGCAAATCTTTAGTGATTACGCGTCACTGGCTGAATCCATTCAAAGCACGGCCAAAGCGAATATTGAAGCGGCGATTAATGCATGGAAGACCCAGCACGGACGCGACATTGTGCCTGCGGCTTTAACCTCACTGGCGCAGCGCATTGAAGGGGTTTACCTCGCCAAAGGCACGGTGAAAGACAGTGAAGGCACGCTGATCTCTGATACCAAGAGCGTGACCAAAAAACAACGGCCGCTCATCACATTAGAGAGTTTTACCTTTGAGGTTGTGAGCGAAAACAGCCAGCAAACATTTGAATAACAACAATAACAGAGAAGAAAAACAATGAATGAAACTGGAATTAAAGCGGCTTTGATGTCTCTGGCTGATTTAGCGGGCCTCAAGAAAGTCGGCACCTCCGTCGCTGCAACGATTGTCAGTTTTGGAGTCAACGATGTGGCGCAACTGGTCGCCATTGCCGTGGGTATTGTGTCGGGTTGCATGGCGATTCGCCATTACGCGGTGGCCACGCAACTAAACAAAGCCAAACTGAAACGCCTGCAAGCGGGTGATGAGACCATGATGAAGTCGGAGGAGACCTCATGAGCCTGAAAAGTAAAGCGACACAAGTCATCGTCTGCTCGGTGACGGCGGTGTTAGCGATTGTGTTCAACATCGATGACGAGCTAAGCGTGAGTGAAAATGGGCTTCGTCATATTGCTAACGAAGAAGGCTGTCGCCTTAAAGCCTATCAATGCAGCGCTGACCGTTGGACAGCAGGCATGGGGCATACAGGCGGTATTACCGCATCAACGCTACTCACCGAGCAACAAGTCGCTGAGTACTTTGTTAAGGATGTTGCAAGCGCCGAAACGTTCGTAAAAAAGCACATCAAAAGAAAGCCAAGCCAAGCGGAATACGACATGATGGTGAGCTTTGTCTTTAACTTAGGTGCTGGAAACTTTCAGACCTCTACGCTGCTTCGAAAGTTTAACCAGGGCGACAACCAAGGCGCTTGCCAACAGTATCCAAGATGGGTGTATGTCAATGGCAAAGATTGCCGAATCGAAGAGAGCGACTGCCCAGGCATCCCCAAACGGCGTGATAAAGAGATGAACATCTGCTTAAACGGGTGGCAATAACATGGGTGCGCTGAGCCAATTCAAACGCACCGCGCTATGGGTTGCAGGTGCCATCCTCATCCTGAGCTTACTGGTGAACTACAAGCTGTTTGGTTACACCAGTGAGCTAAAGGCCAATAATAACACCTTGGGCGAGACCATCATTTCCCAAGAAGCGACCAACAGTCAATTAGCGAAACGCATTACTGAATTGACCGCCCAACGAGCCAAGGCGCAGCAAGCCGCTGACGAGTCGTCGCATCGAGAGCGCGATGCTCGCATTCGGTTAAACAATCGCATTGAACAATTAGAAGAGGAACTCAAAGATGAAACGTGCAGCACTGTGCCTATCGCTTACCCTGCTGACTGGGTGTCAGGGTACTAAGATGGTGACTCGCTATGAGTATCAGGATGTAATTCATGTACCGCCAAGTAGCGACCTCATTGAATGCGAGCAGCCTTTTAATCAAAAGCCAAAGACCTATGGTGAAGCGGCCAGTCGCGATGAAGTGTGGTTAACGTACTTTCGGCTGTGTGCCTGCAAGCTTGAGCGCAATCGCACCTTCTACGGTTATACCAATAAAAATGGCGCTTGCTCCAAGCTGGGATCAAGCGCCATTCAAACTCCACAACCAGTTACCCAAACAGACTAAGCTGCTCCTCAGCCTTACCATTGGCCGCTTCGCCCTTGTCTTTGACGAACACAAACCAGGTTTGTAATTTGGAGGCAAAGAAGTAGCCATCTCGCACATGGTTGCGCTGTGTGCGAGTGCAGCTATTAAAGACCTCATAAGCTGGAAGCATACGGATCGGTTTCGATGGCATGATAGTTACTCCTTCTCCATAGGTACTCGGCTAACTCTTTTGGTGTGTAC
>JBOFIW010000631.1:0-2127 GCA_051650365.1 Vibrio sp.
CAACAATCAGCACGGTGGCGGTGCCATAAGCTTGATTCCACTCTTCAATGGTAAACAGCTCAGTCGTCAACTTGTACAAGTGCACAGTCAAAGTACGCCCAGAGTCAAGCAAAGAGTCTGGAATTCGCGCCACCATACCCGCGGTCAAAAATACTGGGGCAGATTCACCAATCACTCGGCCAATACTCAAAATGACAGAAGTTAAAATCCCCGGCATCGCACTTGGCAAAATCAGCCGACGGATAGTGTAAATTTTCGAAGCACCCAATCCATAAGAGCCTTCACGAAACGTCTGAGGTACCGCCATTAATGCTTCTTCCGTGGTACGAATAATCACTGGCAGAATCAAAATACTCAACGTCAAAGCACCAGAAAGTATCGAGAAACCAAGGCCTAAAATTGCCACGAAGAAAGTCATACCGAACAGACCGAAGATGATCGATGGAATACCCGCCAGTGATTCAGTACAGAAGCGAATAATTTTGACTAAACGGCTGCCCACTTGGGCGTATTCAGTAAGATAGATGGCTGTCATGATGCCAATCGGCGCAGCGACTGAAATAGATGCGACCACCATGTAGAGAGTGGAAACGATCATCGGGAAAATGCCGTGTTCATCACCAGTATGGGTGTAGTTGTCGGTAATAAACTTCCAGTTAACGTGTTGTAAACCGTTAGACAGGATGTACCAGATAATCCAGAACAAAAAACCGACTGTAAGTGCCGCTGAGATCCAGATAAAAGCGCGCAAGATATTGTCTTTCAATACACGCGCTTGCTTGAGTTTGACGCGATCCATAGCCATTACCTCGCTTTCTCACGGTTTAAATACAATAGCGCAGCGTTCAGCATCATGATAAACACCAACAGCACCACCCCCGTTGCGTAAAGAGCGTTAGCATGTACGCCACTGGCGTATGACATTTCAATCGCAATGTTCGCGGTCAGTGTACGTGCGGAGTCCAATATCCCCTGAGGCATAGCAGGTGCGTTACCCATCACCATGATGATCGCCATCGTTTCACCCAGAGCACGACCGATCCCTAATATAACGCCAGTCATGATCCCAGAACGAGCGGCAGGCACCAGCAGTTTGAATATGGTGTAGATACTTGAGGCACCCAGCGCAAGTGAACCCTCTTTATAGGTACGCGGTACAGCGCGGATCGACGTTTCAGAAACTGTAATTACCGTTGGTAATATCATCACACCTAACACAATGATCCCCGCCAGAATGGTATTACCAGCAGGCACACTAAATACGTTTTGGATCAACGGAACAATGATCACCAAACCAAAGAAGCCGTAGACAACGGAGGGAATACCCGCGAGTAATTCAACCGCAGGACGAATCACATCTGCCACACGTTTTGGGGCCACTTCTGCGATGAAAATGGCAGTTAATACCCCCACTGGCACGCCAACAATAACAGCACCAAAGGTCGAAACGACAGAAGCGACAATCATAGTCGCCACCCCATACAGTGCAGGAGGTAGCCAATCTTGTCCCAGTACAATGCCCGTAACCCCGACCTCTTGGAAGGCAGGAATACTTTCACGCACAATGAAGTAGGCAATGATGCCAAGGGAAACAATGCCGATCACGGCACTGGTAAGAAACAAACCGTGAAAGATACGTTCTTTCCAGTCAACACGTCGTTGCTCACGCAGACTACGCATAGAGGTATTATCCATAAGCTTGTCACTATTTGTTGCGATGGTCATAAAATCACCTATCGAACTGATGTCGATGTAAACAAAATACCCGACCCAAATTGGGCCGGGAAAAGAGTGTGGAGCAAATTAGTTAACTGTGATGTAGCCCTTTTCAGCCACGATCTTTTGTGCGTCAGCAGACAGCATCCAATCTAGGAATTTCTGCGCTTCTGCTGATGGTTTACCTTGCTTATACAACACAAGAAACGGACGAGAGACTTTGTACGTACCGTTTTTCACGTTATCTACGCTGGCTTCAACGCCATTTACTGCTAGAGCGTGAACTGAAGTATCTACCGTTCCTAGAGAGATATAACCAATCGCATAAGGGTTAGAAGCCACCATCGTTTTCAGCGCACCATTACCGTTGGCCACTTGTGCACGTTGAGAAATAGCCGACACTTCTTTATC
>JBOFIW010000632.1:0-13003 GCA_051650365.1 Vibrio sp.
GCATCTTGACGGCTAAATATGGTGAGTTGGCACAGCAAGAGAAAAACTTACTGCAACAAGCACAACTGCGTTTACTTGTTGAGTTAGAGCGTACTCAATATGCGTTAAACATTGCTGAGGCGGCTGATATTAAACAGCCTGTACAAAATCTAGGTGAACAAGAGATTTTCGCGATTAACATTGGTAGTCGCGCCTTAAAAGCTAAAGTAGATGCCTTAAAATCAATCAAAGATTTGAGTGTATTTGAACCACGGCTTGCGATTTTACAAAGTAAGCTGAGCCAATTTGATTTGGAAACGTTGAGTGCAGAAGCGAAGTGGTCAGTAAACGGTTTTTACTATTTAGATCAACCGGAACAACCATTAACTAGAGATAAGCCTAAGCGCGCTTTGATTGTGGTGTTTGGTGGTTTACTTGGCGGAATTCTGGGCGTCGCGATTGTGTTTCTGAAATTAGCATTTAGAAGTGAAGAAGGAAAAAACACGGGCAGAAAATGATGAATATACTTGTGTGGTTAAAGGATTCATAGGGGCGTTGTTGCCTAAATAAGTTGAACCTTTTCCAAGTCCTGCGATCTGATCCCTTGTGATGGTAAGAGCGGTGGTGACATGGGCAAAGCGAAAAAAAAGATAACTAACTGGGCGGAGTACAATAAGGCTCTGTGCAAGCGTGGTTCGGTTACGTTCTGGATAGATGACTCAGCTATTGATGCATGGCAAGGCTTTGCTGCGTAATTCGAGGGAACTAAATCAGAAGGTTACGATCTGATCGGTTAAGTAAGTTAATTCCCCTAGTCTCATGCCGAAACCTCGCTACAAAACAACGAACTGGAAACAGTACAACAAAGCCTTAATCAACCGTGGTTCACTCACTTTCTGGATTGATGAAGAAGCCATTCGCCAGTGGAAGCAGAGTAAACAATATAAACGTGGTAGACCTCGTCAGTTCAGCGACTTAGCCATTACCACTGCGCTTATGGTGAAACGAGTTTTCTCAATGCCGTTGAGAGCATTGCAAGGGTTTATCGATTCTGTTTTTTCATTGGCTAACGTCCCTATAGTCTGCCCACATTATAGTTGTATCAGTCGAAGAGCTAAGCAAGTCGCGGTTTCATTTAACCCAAAGACTAGAGGTGCAATACAGCATCTAGCCATTGATGCGACGGGTCTCAAGGTTTAAAGAAGCATGGTACTGACGGGAAGCGTAGGGTCTGGAGAAAATTGCATTTAGCGATAGACACCAGCACTCACGAAATTGTCGCGGCAGAACTAAGTTTATCTAATGTTACCGATGCAGAAGTCCTTCCTAACTTGCTCAAGCAAACACGCCGAAGAATTATCAAGATATCTGGTGATGGCGCTTATGACACAAGAGATTGCCACGATGCCATGCGGTTCAAGCGAGCTGTTCCACTCATCCCTCCAAGAGAAGGTGCATCCTTCTGGGAGAATGAGCACCCTAGGAATTTAGCGGTAGGTTGCCAGAAGCTCTACGGCTCCAACAATAAGTGGAAAAACGGTGCGGCTATCATAAGCGCTCACTATCAGAGACAGCAATGTATCGAGTGAAGCAGTTGTTAGGTGGGCGATTAAGTCTGAGAAACTACAATGCTCAGGTTGGTGAAACTTACGCCATGATTAAAGCGCTGAACAAACTTACAGGGCTTGGTATGACTGAAACTCAGTGTATTGTATAAGAATCAATCAATTGCAGGCAGTTTGGTTCTCTGACCGAATTACGCAACAAAGCCTTTATCTTGGTTTTTTTAATGAGAGAAATAAATGAAAAAAATAATATTATATAGTCCTGGATTGGCCTCCTATAATATAGGTGATAAGATAATTTCCGATTCAGCAAAAAGAGAGATGAAAAAGTTATTATCTAAAGCATTTGTTACCGAAATTCCAACTCACACACCGCATAGTTGGTACTATATGCGACCTTTAATTAAAAGTGATTATAAATTCGTATTAGGTAGTAATCTTTTAAAACCAACATTTTTTGGCTTTAAAAGACAATGGGATATCACTCTTTTTAAGTCGTGGATTACTGGACCCTGTATCTTAATTGGTGCTGGTTGGTGGCAATATGGATCAAAACCTAACCTGTATACAAAGCTATTATATAAACAAGTATTAGATTCTAATTATATACATAGTGTAAGAGATGAGTATACAAAAAAAATGTTAGAGGAAACAGGATTTAAAAATGTCATTAATACTGCTTGTCCTACAATGTGGTCATTGACAAAAGATCACTGTGGACATATTAAAAAAATTAAATCTAATAATGTCATAGTAACCCTTACTGATTACAATAAAGATGTGAAGTCAGATAAGCGCCTACTTTTATTTTTATCTGATAAATATGATAAAGTATATTATTGGCCTCAAGGGATTGGTGATTTAGATTACCTTAATGAGCTAAATGTTAACAGAAATAATATTGAAGTAATAGAACCCTCATTAGAATCATTTGATGAGGTCTTGACCTATGGAAATGTTGATTATATTGGAACGAGATTACATGGAGGTATTAGAGCCTTACAGAAAAAGGTAAGAACACTTATTTTGGCGATAGATAATCGAGCGTGGGAAAAGAAAAAAGACTTTAACTTACCTGTTGTTGAAAGAAATGATGAAGAAGCGCTTAGCAACTTTATTAATGATGAATATAGTGTCGATATAAACATACCAATAGAAAATATAAACCGATGGAAAAAACAATTTGAAACTTGTTAGTTTATATGTGATATATATTTTTCTTGGGTTGGTAATATATTTTTTCGGCCCAATTGAATATGCAGATAAAAATAAGCTTTTGACATTTATTTATATATTAAATTGTTACTTGCTATTGTTTCTCGGATTGTTTATAGGTAGTAGATCTTTTCGATTAAATACCAAAGGGTGGCGACATGAGTCGCCATCCAAAGACAAAGAGTTAAATATATTTATATTTTCGTCAGTGGTTACGATATTTTTTAATACTTATGTTATTTATGATTTGTATCAAAATATATTGACTGTTGGTCTTGATAAGCTTGATTCTGGAGTTGCATATTATCTTAACCTAAATAGTGAAAAAGAATCTGGGATAATTACGATATTAATGACTTTGTTTTCCCCTTTCAGCTTTATTTCTATTAATATTGGCGTAAAGTTATACCATAAATTAAAAATTATAAATAAATTAATACTGTGTTTTGTTGTGATCTCAGCGTTACTATCATATCTATTAAAAGGTACTAACTTTGGCATTTTTATAGTTGTTGTTAATATTTTTATCTCGAACTATATATATTCAATGAAATTTAAGTATTCTAAAGTTAAGGTTTTATTTGTAACTTTGTTTTTGCTTATGTTTTTATTTATTTTTCTTCATAACCTAGGAAGTCGTCTCAATATTGACTACATTCCTTCAACAATAGCTGGTGTTGAAATTAATAGGGAGCATTTTATATTTACTATTCTTCCCATTCAACTTTCATTACCAATATCTGTTGCTGGTTCTTATATTTCACAAGGATACTATGCAGTATCTTTGATGTTTTGCTATGATTTCGATAGTACTTTAGGTTTCGGATCTGGTTATTTTCTTTTAGATAAGTTTTCTAGCATTTTAGGTGATGATTTCTTCAAATACACATATCAGTATAAGATGGATGAATTTTGGGCTTATCGTACTCAATGGCATACAGCGTTTGTATGGTTATCTAACGATTTTGGATATTATTCTGTTCTCGCACTGTGCTTTATCTTTGGTATATTATCAGCAGTTGTTTATAAGGATGCAAAAATAAATAGAGGTGTTGTTAGTACAACCTTATTTTCAGTTATATCTATTATTCTTCTATTTATTCCTGCTAACAATATATTAATGTCTAATCCGTTCATTTTTATAACGTTCTATTCTTTATTGATTATTTGGCTTATTAGGACTGGGTTGTATATAAGATGTTAAAGGTTCTGTTTGTTGTTCGTGGCTTTATCCCAGATTTGTCTGCATCGGGAAACTTGATATACCCCTTAGTCAAGGAAATGACAAATTTTGCTCAAGTGGATATATTGACCTGTTCAAAAGAACGGAAAAATGAATGGGTTGATGGTATTAATTTAATAAGAATAAACAATAATGAAGGTAAGTTTTTTAAAGTTATAAATATGATCAAAAGACACTTTTTTTATCCATATTATAATGTGTTATTAACAAAAAAAATAAGAGTTGAAATTGAAAGGTTAGATAGAGACAATAGTTATGATCTTATAATCGCTGTAACACATGAGGAAATCTTGGCGTTAATTGGTGCTAATTTGTCTTTAGATAAAAAGGGATGCTTTTTATTGGAAAAACTACATGAAACATCGAGATTTTCTATAATTAGAGAAAGGCAAAGAAAGGCAAATAATAGAATATATTCTAATATTTGTCATGGGTTAAAATTCAAGTTTGCCCTTCCAAAGGTTGTTCAATATTTACTGTTAGAATCTAAGGAAAATGTCTTTGAGTTAGAGCATCCGATGGTTGTTAATAATATTAGAGACTCAAAAATAGATTCGGAAGAGATATCTCTAATATATATCGGTGGATTGGATTTATATCAACGAAATCCTTGGCCTATAATAAACTTTTTTCAAAATATAGAATTGAATATTAGATTCGATATCTATGGCTATGGAAATGTTTTTTCAAAAAAATCCACACTGCCTAGCAAAAGTAATTTTAAAGGAGTAATAAAGAAAAGTAACATTAACGAAATTCTAGATGAAGCTTCCTTTTTAATTAGTATTGGAAATAAGGAGAATGATATATTTCCTAGTAAAATATTTGACTGTATATCAACAGGGATCCCGATTATTCATTTCTCTCAAAGCGTGCAAGATCCTTATTATCAGTATTTGAATGGCTACAACAATGCAATTATTATAGATATGGCGAAATTAGACTTAATTGAAGAGCAACAACGGATTGCGTTGTTTATCATGGAAAGTGTGGGTAAGCGAGAGTCATACGAAGTTATTTCTAAAATATTCTACAAACAAACGCCAAGTTATAATTGTGAGAGAATGTTGAGTCTTATTAATGGGTAATTCAATAATACTTATTTCAATTGTTAATCTGCTAAATCAAATATTAGGCTTTTTCCGAGATACTCTAGTGACATATTATTATGGTGCTAGTTCTATTAGTGATGCATATGTAGTTGCCGTAATTATTCCATCCGTTATTATTGGAATTATTGCCTCTGGACTTAGTGCGGTTTTTGTCCCTGAGTGTATAAAATATGAGAGCCTTAAATGTCAAAGTGATAAAAAATATACGATGTTAATGTGTATTAGTGCATTGTTGATTGGGTTTTTTATGACTTTGATAATTTTTTCTTTGAAAGATGCTGCTTTATCAATTTTTGCAAAGGGGTTTGATTCGACTACTCGGGATATGGCAAGTGACTTTATGGTTATTACTATTTTTTCAATGCCTTTTATTTTAATAAATAATATTATATCCGGATATTTTCAGGTGGCTGGAAAGCAACTGTTATCATCAGTTGTGATAATTCCATCTAATATTATTGGTATTATTTTTGTCTATTTTTCCTATCAACAGGGAGTTATATACCTACTCCCATTTTGCTACCTGATAACTATATTTTTTACTTTTATTTTAAATTTTCTGTTGAGTGGTCTTTATAGAGTTAAATTTTTTAATTTTAGGTATTGTGAGATTAAGAATTATACTTTTGAAACATATAAACTAGCACTGCCAGTTATGCTAGGTGTTTCAGCTAATCAAATAAACTTTGTTATAGATAGAAGTTTGGCTACAACAGTTCATGAAGGTGCTGTCTCTTTAGTTAATATATCGGTAAGAGTTTCATCTATAGTAGAGGTCATTTTGGTTACCTCTATAATGCTAATATATTATCCTATTTTATCAAGAATGAGACATGATAAGTTAAAGTTAAGGTTCTGTATATTGGAACTATTGTTTATCTTATTTATTGTGATAATTCCCACTTCCTCTATATTTTACTATTATTCTGAAAATATAATTGACATTTTGTTTGGTAGAGGTGAATTTTCGTCAAATGATGTGTTGATAAGTTCTAAGTTATTATCAATCTATGCATTATCAATTCCTCTAATGTATATAAAAATATTGTTTAGTAAATGGATGTATTCTCAAGGTGAAACAAAAATTCCAACACTGGTCTCACTTATTGGTATAATACTGAATATAATTTTTAATTTTATCTTTATTGATTTTATTGGTCTGATTGGTTTGGCATGTTCAACTTTAATTTCTAATTTGATAACTACTATATTGTCAGCTTATATTATGAAGGAGAGGGGCTTGTTTTCAAAGGATTATATTAGTTTGTCTTTTATAGTTTTACCTTCATTTATGTTCGTTCTAGGTGTTTATTATATAAGATCTGTTTATCAAAATGATACTTTTTTCTTTTTGTTTGGAATTATTCCCGCGTTGTTAAGTTATATAGTAATAATGTTTTTTTTAGTTAGGAAATTATGTAATAGCAAAGATTTTTACAATGGGTTTTATCTGTTAAATAAGAGATTTTTATGAAATTAGTACTATTGGATGCAAGTAACTTACACCATGGAGGTGGTGTCCAAGTTGCGTCATCTCTGATTTATGAAATAGCTAAGATAAATCCTAGTGATTTTCAAGTTGCAGTATTTGCTTCTGAAAGAGTTCATAATTCTTTACCTAATGATTTTGATGAAACTGTTTTTTTTAATTATTCAATTCATAACAGGTTTGGTTTTTATAAAAGCACCTCAACTATTTCAAAGCTATCTAAGCAATGTGATATTTCTTTGACAGTTTTTGGACCTCAATATTCAAAACTAAAATCGAAAATTAGAATAACTGGTTTCGCTCAACCGTGGATCGCATATCCAGAAAATGATATGTACGATACTATGAATTTATTCAATGCTTTAAAAAATAAAATGAAGTTTTTTGTACAAAAAGAGTACTTTTTCCGTGACGATATCCTTATTGTAGAGCACTCATCAGTTTCTAAAGCACTAATGAAAAACTATAAAAATGTTCCACAAATTAGAGTTATAGAAAATACAGTCTCCGCCCCTTTTATTGATTGTAGCCTTAGGGTTAGTGCTAATATTCCAGTAGTAAATAATAAATTTGTAGTTGGTTTTTTAGGGAGGAATTATCCTCACAAAAACTTAAGTATTTTTAAAGTTGTAGACAAGATACTTAAAGAAAAATATGGACTAGAGATTGGTTTTTTATTTTCTTTGAACAAAGATGAAATGACTAATATGGGATTTGATGCCTATTCTAATTTTTATTCTTGTGGAATTATAACAAATCCACAGTGCCCGAGTTTTTATGAAGCAATAGATCTTTTCGTGTTTCCCACTTTACTTGAGTGCTTCTCTGTGGCTCCGCTAGAGGCTTTAATCTCTGGCATTGATGTGTTAGCTTCAGAACGAGATTTTATTAAAGATGTATATGGTGAAAGTGTTATTTATTTCAACCCGTTGGATGCTAATGATATTGCAGATAAAATATACAGCTATATAAATGAAGAGAGAAGAGAGAAGAGAGAAGAGAGAAGAGACTTAACTTATAATGCTTCAAGTAGAGCACTAGCGTATTGTGATCTTATACGTGAATTTATATAATAGAGGAAAATATGTTTGATGATAAAATTCTGTTTATTACAGGTGGGACTGGGTCGTTTGGTAATGCTGTTTTAGATCGTTTCTTAGAAACAAATATTAAAGAAATACGTATATTCTCTCGTGATGAGAAAAAACAAGATGATATGCGTAAAAAATACAACAGCAGTAAGCTTAAGTTTTATATCGGTGATGTGCGCGATTATCAAAGTATTTTAAATGCGACCCGTGGTGTCGATTATATTTATCATGCTGCGGCTTTGAAACAAGTTCCTTCTTGTGAGTTTCACCCGATGGAAGCGGTGAAAACCAATGTATTGGGAACCGAGAATGTGCTAGAAGCGGCAATTCAAAACGAAGTCAAACGAGTGGTATGCTTAAGTACAGATAAGGCTGTTTATCCAATCAATGCAATGGGCATTTCTAAGGCGATGATGGAAAAAGTCATTGTGGCAAAATCTCGCATTGTTGACCCGGAAAAAACCGTAATATCCGCCACTCGTTATGGTAACGTGATGGCTTCGCGCGGTTCGGTTATCCCTCTTTTCTTGCGTCAAATTATTAATGGACAACCTCTCACTGTGACGGACCCGAATATGACGCGTTTTATGATGACGTTGAATGATGCCGTTGATCTGGTTTTGCACGCTTTTGAGCATGGCACTAACGGTGATATTTTTGTACAAAAAGCGCCAGCTGCGACAATTGACGTTTTAGTTAAAGCATTACTTCAAATTACAGGTAAGCCCCATCACCCCGTCAATGTTATCGGGACTCGCCATGGTGAGAAACTTTATGAAGCACTTTGCAGTCGTGAGGAAATGTTTGTAGCTGAAGATCAAGGTGAATATTACCGTATCCCTGCGGATAACCGTGATTTGAACTACTCAAAGTACAACGAAGAAGGTGAGACGGATCTTTCTCTCATTGAAGATTACAATTCACATAATACCGAGCGCCTAGATGTACAAGGTATGGTAAAACTACTCCACAAGTTAGACTTTATTGCGGATATTGAAGCTGGCAGTGTCATTGTACCTGAAGGTGTGTAATGAGAATTATAGTTACTGGTGCGAAAGGGTTTATTGGAAAAAACCTTTGTGTAATGCTTCGTGAGAAAGGTTACACAGATATCATCGAGGTGGATCGTGAAACATCACGGGAGCAATTAGCAGAGATTCTTCGTTATGCTGATTTTGTCTATCATTTAGCTGGTATCAATCGCCCAAAAGACGAAGTGGAATTTCAGCAAGGTAATGCAGATTTAACCAGTTTTATTGTAGAGCAGCTTGTGCTTAACGGTAAGAAACTTCCTTTGGTGGTGAGTTCTTCGGCACAGGCAGAGCGAGGCAATGCCTACGGACAAAGTAAGCGCTTGGCGGAACAAGCAGTTGAGCAGTATGGACAACAAACACAAGCGCCGTACTTTATTTATCGTTTTCCGAACGTATTTGGCAAATGGTGTCGACCTAACTACAACTCCTTTGTCGCCACTTTTTGTTATAACATACTAAACGATCTTGAAATCACGATAAACGATCCAAGTGCGCCAGTAACCTTGGTTTATATAGATGATGTTTGTGCTCATTTAATTTCATTGTTAGAAGGTAACTTAGAAAGCGGCTATAAGAGCGTAACACCAGAATATCCGACCACAGTCGGTCAGGTCGCTGATCTATTGCTTGCCTTTAAAGCAAGCAGAGACAATCTTGTCACGGAAAATGTTGGTACAGGTTTAACTCGCGCCCTTTACTCGACTTACCTTAGTTACATGATACCAGAGCAGTTTAGTTATTCCATTCCCAGTTATGGTGATGAGCGCGGTGTCTTTAGCGAAATGTTGAAAACCAAGCAAGCAGGTCAATTTTCTTTTTTTACTGCTCATCCTGGCATCACTAGAGGTGGCCATTATCACCATAGTAAAAATGAAAAATTTTTAGTGCTTAAAGGTAAGGCGTTATTTAAATTTGAGCATATCGCTACTGGTGAACGTCATGAACTTTATACTGATGGTAGTTCACCGCAAATTGTTGAAACGGTTCCTGGTTGGTCTCATGACATCACCAATATCGGTGATGAAGAAATGATCGTAATGCTATGGGCTAATGAAGTTTTCGATCGCGGAGCACCCGATACCTTTGTCCGTCCATTGTCTTGATTCAAGAGAAATTACAGTGAAAAAACTTAAAGTAATGTCAGTTGTGGGCACGCGCCCAGAAATTATTCGTTTGTCTCGCGTTTTAGCAAAACTTGATGAGCACTGCGAGCATATTTTAGTCCATACAGGACAAAACTACGATTTTGAACTGAACGAAGTTTTCTTTAATGATCTTGGGGTACGTAAACCTGATTATTTCCTCAACGCTGCAGGTAAAAACGCCGCTGAAACTATTGGTCAAGTGATCATTAAAGTGGATCAAGTATTAGAAGAGATTCAACCTGAAGCGATGCTGGTACTAGGGGATACTAACTCTTGTATTTCGGCTATTCCGGCCAAGCGTCGCAAAGTGCCTATTTTCCACATGGAAGCTGGTAATCGCTGTTTTGATCAGCGAGTTCCTGAAGAAACAAATCGTCGAATTGTGGATCATACAGCGGACATCAACCTGACTTACAGCACCATTGCTCGTGATTACCTCTTAGCTGAAGGTTTACCAGCTGACCGTGTAATCAAAACCGGTAGCCCGATGTTTGAGGTGCTCAATCATTATATGCCGCAAATTGATAGCTCAGATGTGCTTACTCGCTTAGGTTTGCACAAAGGGCAATTTTTTGTTGTTAGTGCGCATCGTGAAGAGAATGTGGATTCCCCTAAACAGTTGGCGAAATTCGCACAAACGCTTAATACAGTTGCGCAGCATTATAATTTACCTGTAATTGTGTCAACCCATCCACGTACTCGCAATCGAATTGAAGCGCAGGGATTAGAGTTTCACCCTAATATTCAGTTACTCAAACCGCTTGGTTTTCATGATTACAACCAGTTACAGAAAAATGCCAAAGTGGTGCTCTCTGATAGCGGCACGATCAATGAGGAATCCTCTATTATGAACTTTCCTGCGCTAAATATGCGAGAGGCTCATGAGCGCCCAGAAGGAATGGAAGAAGCTTCAGTGATGATGGTTGGGCTTGGTGTTGAACGAGTAATGCAGGCTTTACAAATATTGGAGTTACAACCGTCAGGTAATGAACGCTTACTGCGCCAAGTGTATGATTACAGCATGCCGAATGTTTCGGACAAGGTTGTTCGAATAATTCATTCTTACACAGATTACGTAAAACGCGTTGTGTGGAAAGAATATTGATTCACTTTATATGGCTTGCTTTTGGCAAGCCAATTTCAGCAATGTATAAATGAAAATATTACTACTGACTCAATGGTTTGACCCTGAGCCTACTTTTAAAGGGTTATTGTTTGCTCAAGCTTTGCGTGAGCAGGGGCATGAGGTCGAAGTGCTGACTGGCTTTCCTAATTACCCTGGTGGCAAAGTTTATGATGGCTACAAAATTTCTCTTTATCAAAAGGAAATTATGGATGGGATTGTAGTCCATAGAGTCCCACTTTATCCAAGTCATGATTCATCGGCTTTAAAAAGGGTATTTAATTATATTTCTTTTGCTACCAGTTCTTTTCTGGTTGGACTTATAAAAACAAAGAAGATTGATGTAATTTATAGCTATCATCCCCCATTAACAACTAGCCTGTCTGCATTGTTACTCTCGTTCTTTAAAATAGTCCCTTTTGTTGTTGATATTCAGGACTTGTGGCCAGATACTTTGGCCGCAACTGGAATGATAAAAAATTCGAAGGTGTTGAAAATTGTAGAGTTGGCTTGCCGTCTTGTTTATCGACGTGCAGCGAAAATAGTGGTTTTATCGCCAGGGTTTAAGCAACGATTAATTTCTAGAAACGTTCCAGAGAACAAAATAGAACTGATTTATAATTGGTGTAATGAGCCTGCGATTAACAACTATCAAGAATGCCCCATACAGTTACCGTCAAACGAAAAATTAAACCTTGTTTTTGCTGGTAATCTTGGCTTTGCACAAGGGTTGCCTGCAATTATAGATGCGGCAGAAATACTGATGCGAAATAATGTGGCAGTCAATGTGGTATTTGTCGGAGATGGTATAGCGAAAGCTGATTCTATAGAGCAAAGTCAATGTAAAGGATTAGATAATGTTTATTTTCTACCTAGAGTGCCGATGGCTCAGGTTGGTAATGTTCTAAATCAAGCTGACATATTGCTTGTTCATTTAAATGATGATGAACTATTTAGAATTACTATTCCTTCTCGTACTCAAGCAAATTTAGCAATCGGTAAGCCGATTGTTATGGGAGTTAAAGGAGATGCTGCTGATTTGATAGATATGGCAGGAGCTGGGATCACGTGTGAACCGAATAATCCACAGTCACTCGCCGGTGCAATTCAACAGCTCGTAGAAATGACATCTCAAGAACGTGATCTTATGGGGCTAAATGCAAAAAATTTTTATTATGATAACTTATCACTTCAACAAGGTGTCAGCCGTTTTATTTCAATTTTTGAGGAGATCAAGTGAAAAGGTTCTTTGATGTTCTAGTTTCTCTCACTGCATTCATTGTTTTATCCCCAATTATTGCATTTGTTGCTTGGAAAATCCGAAAAAATCTTGGCTCGCCTGTACTATTTCGCCAAACTAGGCCTGGCTTAAATGGTCAGCCTTTTGAAATGATCAAGTTTCGCACCATGAAAGATGCGGTTGATGCACAAGGTAACCAACTACCTGATTCAGAACGCATGACGCAGCTTGGTGATAGGTTACGTAACTCAAGCCTGGATGAGTTGCCTGAGCTATGGAATGTGCTCAAAGGCGAAATGAGTCTAGTTGGCCCGCGACCATTATTAATGCAATATCTGCCGCTGTATAACCCAGAGCAAGCGCGCCGTCATGAAGTACGCCCAGGCGTAACTGGTTGGGCGCAAATTAATGGCCGCAATGCGATTAGTTGGGAAGAAAAATTCAAACTCGACGTTTGGTATGTTGATAATCGCTCTTTTGGGCTAGATTTAAGAATTCTGCTGTTAACTGTAAAAAAGGTGTTTGTTAAAGAAGGTATTTCGGCGGATGGTCACGTCACCATTGCCCCATTTACAGGGAAAGATCAACAAGGAACAGGTAATGAACGTTAAGCCTGTGAGTAAAAACACGTTAGGTTCCTGTGCGATTCTCGGTGCCAGCGGGCATGGCAAGGTGATTGCTGAAATGGCTGAGCTCAATGGCTATTCTGATATCCATTTTTATGATGACCGCTGGCCAAGTCTAGGACGAGTAGAGCTTTGGCAGGT
>JBOFIW010000633.1:0-3177 GCA_051650365.1 Vibrio sp.
GCCACTTCCGCACGTTTCTCAGCTTTCGGGTTTTCTGTACCATCAATGAACTCGGTCATGTCTCGTGCATCTAGGTAACGGAAACCGTAGGTTTCGTCTACCACATCAATATCTTCAGCGATATCACAGATCCCTTTACGCAGGGCATAAAACAACAAGTCGTGACGCGTAGAGTGGCAGTGGATCAACACATCAACATCGGTAGTCGGTGCATGAATATCCCCTTCCCCCAACTCTGGGAAGTCAATCAATTCTGGCGGTAAAGCCACATCAAGCTGCTCCCAAAAACCTTTGCTAAATGCCAGTGAGAGCGTGAGCTCTGCCCCCGGTTGGTTTTGATTTATTTCTTCAATTAATGCGGGTAAAGCCTTGAGCGCATGCAAAACATTGGCGTGGTTCTGGCGAACTTTAATCAGTGTGTACAGGGCAAACGGGCCAGCTTCCGGCAAGATTGCGGTCTGTGACTTAAACATAATGAGTCCTCACTTTTAGGTTTTGCTCAGTGTAATAAAAAGTAATAGCACAGTGTTGATGGCGATCATGCCTTCTCCAACACTGGGGTTTGTAAACTGTCTTTGACGTGGCGACTTTGCACAAGGTAAATGCCAAACCACAGCAGCAAGACTAACGTTAAAGCATTAGCCCAGTGAAATGCGCCTTGCTGTAAATAGACATGGAAAGCGGTTTGAACAAATTGGCCGCCAACCACCAACAAGGTTATTGAACGCCCATGCGCAACAATTCGGTTAACCCAAGCTCGTTGTGGGTTACGTAAAGTAATTAACCACATCAGGCTCAGAATAGGCACGCCCATCCCCAACCCTACATAAAGCAACGAATGATCAGGATAGATTAAAGAGAGCAAACGCGAACCATGTTCACGGCTCACTCCCGCCATCACAAACATTACCCAAGCGCGGATCAAAAACAGCCATCCTAGCCACAGCCATATCGGCGCTTTTAAAAATCCTTGACTATCATACTGTTCTAGCGAATAACGCACGATTTTCTCTACTGATAAAACACAGGCTTCTCACTCTAGCGCAATTGAGCCAAATCGCCACCGCTAATTCTGCTCACGCCGATTTTTCTCCCTAAGGCTCGCATGTTAGTCTTAACTCACTAGTGTTATCACAATGAGCAGAGCATGAAAAATAGTACGCCCATTCCTTCCGAACAAACCCAGCAAGAAGCCATTAGAATTGCCAAAGCGACTCAGCGCCCAGGACAAACTAAAGAGCAGACCAAACTCATCACACAAGGGATCGAAAAAGGCATTGCCCTGTACAAGAAGCAGCAAAAAGAGAAGCACAGACAAGCAGATAAGCTGCGTAAGAAAGCCTTAAAAGCCAAGCTAACCTCGACAACGGAAATTTGTGAGGAAGAGGAATACGCATCAGAACTCATGGCAGCACCACAAGCTAACCAAGCCAAAATCGCATGGGGGTTACTGGTGATCAGTTGGGCAGGGTTTATTGCATACTGGCTATGGCAAAACCAGTTATAAGAGAGTCAATCACACTAAGCAGTGCTTAGCAATGACAAGAAAAAAGCCAGCAACGCTGGCTTTAAGCACAAAATCCTAGGCTTGCCGCAATGTCTTTCTTGCGTTCAGTAACCCATTGACTGTCAAATGGCCCCCAATCAGAGAGTTGGTAATAACCATCGTTATGTCGACGACCATCTTGTACGAAACTCAACTCAATCCCGATACCGGGCATAGCTTTGATCACATCTTGAATGGTGCGACGGGGCCAGCCTGTCTTTTCAATCAGTTTAGGGACATTCGGCCGCTCAAGGCTTTCCACTAACAAAGCTAAATACAAGCGCCTTGCAAAAACAGGACTCAATTCCATTGATACCTCCTAAAGTGTGCTGTGCCCATTATTTCTGTTTTACTGTGCCATGTGTTGCGTTTGATCAATAACTTGCCAATCGTTTTCCCCTTGCCGGCTATTTTTTCTTTGCGTGAAATATCTACATCACACTTTTGTCTCAGCAGTCCCTTCCTGTTAGGATTGAACGCACAATAATCAAAGGTTGCATTGAGCATACCTCACCAAGCAACCCATTCAGCATTTGAATTAGGACAAAAGTAAGGATAAGCATGACTATCACTCTGTATGGCATTCCCAACTGCGACACAATAAAGAAAGCGCGTAAGTGGTTGGAGCAAGAGGGTATTTCCTACCAGTTTCACGACTACCGCAAAGACGGCATCACACCGGAGCTCGTCACCGGGTTTTGTGACCAATTAGGCTGGGAACAAGTGCTCAACAAACGCGGAACGACTTTCCGTCAGCTCAGTGATGAGCAAAAAACCACGTTGAATGCCGACAATGCCGTGGCGTTATTAGTGGAACAACCGGCGATGATTAAGCGCCCAATTTTACAACGTCAAGATGAGCTGTATCTTGGCTTTAGCGATGCGCAATACCGCGCTCTTTTTTCTTAAGCTTTTTCTGAATACAAGGATTTCAAGGATGACAGATAGCCCTGTACTGGCTCTGGCAAAAGATCTCATTAGCCGCCAATCAGTAACCCCTGCTGATGCAGGATGCCAAGATGTAATGATTGCGCGCTTAAAAGCGCTTGGATTTGAAATTGAAAGCATGGTGTTTGAAGACACCACCAATTTTTGGGCTCGCCGCGGCACACAATCTCCTCTGTTTGTCTTTGCTGGCCATACCGATGTTGTGCCTGCTGGCCCTCTATCGCAGTGGCACACCCCACCGTTTGAACCCACAGTGATTGATGATTTCCTGCATGGACGTGGCGCCGCAGATATGAAAGGTTCACTGGCTTGTATGATTGTGGCCGTGGAACGTTTTATTGCCGAAAATCCCGATCACCAAGGTTCAATCGGCTTTTTGATCACCTCCGATGAAGAAGGCCCTTTCATCAATGGCACCGTACGCGTAGTGGAAACTCTGATGGCACGTAATGAGATGATCGATATGTGCATCGTCGGTGAACCATCCAGTACCTTAGCGGTCGGTGATGTGGTGAAAAATGGCCGTCGTGGCTCCATCACGGGTGATTTGAAGGTGAAAGGCACACAAGGCCATGTGGCTTATCCGCATCTGGCCAATAACCCTGTACACAAAGCACTACCTGCCCTAGCTGAACTTGCTGCAACCCAATGGGATGAAGGTAACGCATATTTCCCCCCCACCA
>JBOFIW010000634.1:0-2806 GCA_051650365.1 Vibrio sp.
CTAAACCTATTACCAACCACGTCCATTTAGCCAGTTCGATAGAAAACATTCTTGCGAATAGTGATGATGAACATCAGCGTGACTTCATTAGTTGCTGGTATGGTGTAGACAGTCAGGGTGGGATACCAGAAGAGAAAGAGCTCCATTGGCATTTGCAATATTTAAAAGAAAATCCTAATGCAGCGAGAGATTTGCTCGCAGCATTATTACCTGAAAAGGATTCTAGCCAAGGGGATTGGAAATGCAGTTACCGTTTACTGCAGTCAGCAGAGCTGATGCCTTTGGTGTTTGACTACGCTTGGTTAATGAATGGCCAGTTTGTGTTTTATTTAGTGGATGCAGCAAGTCATGAAGAATGCGGTGCAGCATCAACCCTTTTAGTTCGTGCTTTGTTCCACGATTATGTCCGTAATTTGCGTAATTTTAGTGTTGAACTAAAAGATCTGGCGGAACTTATTGAGCGAGGGATGAATTGCTCAGAAGGTGCAGATGAAGTCTCAGCTCTGTTTGGTGTTGCCGATCTGGCGGGCGGCACAATATCACTATTGCCAGCGGGGCTAGGTTGCCAGTGGTCTAATGGGCATCTACAACATCATGTCCACTCAGGCGTTAAACTGGGTGATAATAGCTTGCGTAATTTTCTAACCAAAGAGTTGCCAATATGTTCTGGGTGCCAACTAAACCTGAGTAAACCCAGCGCTTATAGCTTTAGTCTGGATCTCTACCAGGGTTGTGAGGTGTGATTTTACTGTCTAAATTGTGAGTGTGGTTGGAACTTTGAATTGAGTTGCTAATAACCTTATATATTGTCAGTGTTTGCCGCAGCAAGGTTTCGTTATAGTTCTGAACGCATCAAATCAATGAGGCTGCCGTAGAGCCGCCCATTTTAATGTCACCTCAAAAGAGAAGAGAACAATGGCAAATCAAGAATTTAAAGAACCCTTCAATATCTATTACTTTCTAGGCGTGGTTGCAGTGTTACTGATCCCAACTCTGCCAGCAACACTAACATGGATCCGCATTTTTAACGGTTACGCTACCTTTTAATGCGTTCATCCCTACAACGTTTTTTATTCAGTTTCATCGGAATGACGAGTCTATGCCTAGGGATACTGGGCATATTTCTTCCTGTTCTACCCACCACGCCCTTTATCCTACTCTCTAGCGCCTGTTTTTTACGCAGTAGCCCACGTTTCCACCGTTGGTTGCATCAACATGAAACCTTTGGACCGATTATTCAAAATTGGCAGCAACACCGTGCGGTCAGCAAGGCTGTGAAAAAACGCGCCACAGTTTTTATCCTACTGAGCTTTACCTTTTCTATTTGGATGGTGCCCCTTTTGTGGCTGAAAGTTGGGTTGTTTATTTGGCTTGTGCTTCTGATCACTTGGTTTGCCCATCTTCCAACCCATGAGTTGGTTGCTAACCAAGAAGAAAATCACTAGCATTAGCGGGAAGTGTGCCCACTCTTCGAGTGGGCTTTGTTTTTTCAGTGCCGTCTATACCGTGCGATAGAACGACACCGGAATTGTTCTGCAATCACCTTAGGTGATTAAGCAACTGAAGCTAACGTAACTATGACAACTGAAACTCTTTCTCTGATCAAATCCAGCATCAAAAGCATCCCAGACTACCCAAAAAAAGGCATTCTGTTTCGTGATGTGACCAGCTTGCTAGAAGATGCTAAAGCCTACCAAGCGACCATTCAACTTCTGGTTGAGAAGTACAAAGATATGGGCTTTACCAAGGTTGTGGGCACAGAAGCACGTGGTTTCTTGTTTGGTGCTCCGCTGGCCCTAGAACTGGGTGTCGGCTTTGTGCCTGTGCGTAAACCTGGCAAGTTGCCTCGCCAAACCGTTGCACAATCTTATGAACTGGAATACGGCACAGATACACTGGAAATTCATGTAGATGCGATCAAAACCGGTGACAAAGTATTGGTCGTTGACGACTTACTGGCAACTGGCGGTACGATTGAAGCGACCACTAAACTCATCCGCCAATTGGGCGGTGAAGTTGAGCACGCAGCCTTCGTTATCAATTTGCCAGAAATTGGTGGTGATAAGCGTCTTGAAGGGTTAGGCTTGCAGGTTTACAGCATCTGTGAATTTGAAGGTCACTAACCGACAACGGATATTGGAATGAGTTATCTTGCTTTAGCACGCAAATGGCGTCCAACACGATTTAACGAAGTGGTCGGACAATCCCATGTTTTAACCGCTTTAGAGAACGCTTTGGCGCGAAACCGCTTACACCATGCGTATCTGTTCAGTGGAACCCGAGGTGTGGGTAAGACCACTATAGGTCGACTGTTTGCGAAAGGGCTCAACTGCGAGACAGGAATCACCGCCACACCGTGTGGTCAGTGTGCAACTTGTCAAGAGATCGATCAGGGGCGCTTTGTTGATCTGCTTGAGATTGATGCGGCATCGCGCACTAAAGTGGAAGATACACGTGAGCTGCTCGATAACGTGCAGTACAAGCCAGCGCGTGGACGCTTCAAAGTTTACCTGATCGATGAAGTGCACATGCTCTCGCGTCACAGCTTTAACGCGCTACTCAAAACGCTTGAAGAGCCGCCTGAGTATGTGAAGTTTTTGCTGGCAACCACAGACCCACAGAAACTACCTGTGACCATCTTGTCACGCTGTTTGCAGTTCCATCTCAAACCGATCAGTGTGGAAAATATTCAGCAGCAGCTGGATAAAGTTCTGCACGCCGAGAAGGTAGCCTGTGATAGCAAAGCACTGAATCTGTTAGCCCATGCCGCTGATGGTAGTATGCGTGATGCACTGAGCTTGACTGA
>JBOFIW010000635.1:0-1349 GCA_051650365.1 Vibrio sp.
ACGATTAACACGCAACACTTCATTCATAGTACGGACATCCACATTAAAACGCGCTAAAAAACTCTCTGGCGTTTGCAGCAGCAAATTGCTGCGTTCTTTGATGTCACCCCCGATGTGATATGGCAAGCCGCAGTTGGCAAAAGAAACGTAAGGGCCGCGTTCAAACATGATGATTTCAGCGTCTTCACTGAGTCGACGAGCACGAGCTGCTGCGGAAGCACCACCTGCAACACCACCAATAATCACTATTTTCGTCATGAGTTACTCCAAGTCAGTTGCTAGATCCCAACACACCATCTCGATAAGACAGAGTGTTGGGTTGTCATTAACGTAATCCTAGTTTCTTGAGAAAGAATGCGGCAGGACAAAAGCCCGTGAATGCGCTTTGGATCAGGTTTACGCCCACAAATACTGTTAGCCACAGAAAATTAGGGTGAACAAACCAAGTGAGAATGACTGAAAGCAGAACCATGCTGCCAGCTAATACTCTTACACCGTTTTCAATCGTCATGTTGATAACCTCCGTTGTTGTTTGTTCAAAACTATACGCCTATAAATTAGATATGTCTAATGTAAAATAAACTAAATTGTTTTTGGCTAAATAAGAATTGACTAATATAAATATATTTGTATGATCTCGTTAAATTTTAGTTAGAGGATAAGCCATGACTGAACAAGCCAACGTCAACATTGAAATTGATGAAATGAAGAAAAATGCCGTTGAAGTTGCAGAGTTATTGCGCGTAATGGCTCATCCAGAACGGTTAATGGTGTTGTGCCAATTGACCAATCGTGAGATGGGGGCTGGGCAGCTACAACAAGGTTCAACATTAAGTCAGTCTGCGTTTTCTCAGCATCTTACTGTGCTGCGTAAACACGGCATTATTCAGGCGCGTAAAGAGTCACAACAAGTTTTCTATAGCCTAGCTGACAGTCGAATCACCGCGTTGATTCAAAGTTTACAGAATGTGTTTTGTCGATAATTAAGTTGAGGAAAGTATGACGTTTTCTATTCCTTGGGACTCGTTAATTGGAGGAATGCTTTTAGGGATTTCAGCGACATTGATGTTGCTGATGAACGGAAAAATTGCTGGGATCAGTGGCATTTTGACGGGTTTACTGACGCCTAAATCGCGCGACTTTGCATGGCGACTGCTGTTTGTGGTTGGCATGATGTCTGGTGGTGTTATTGGTGTGAGTCTTCTTGGCTATCATGTACCTACCGATTTTGGTGTGAGTGGTGTTGTGCTCGCTATCGCAGGTTTGTTGGTTGGTGTGGGTACTCGACTGGCGAATGGGTGTACCAGCGGACACGGTATCTGTGGCATTGGTCGCTTCTCTAAGCGATC
>JBOFIW010000636.1:0-7612 GCA_051650365.1 Vibrio sp.
GAGTGCATACGAGTTCCTTTCCCTGCCGCGAGAATTACCGTACTAAATTTCATTTGTTAGTTACCTGATCATTGTTCTGCGTCGTATTTTAAACAGCAAACAGAAAATAGTTAATTGCCGATTATCTTGAAAATAAGAAGCGAGATGATTTTTATAGAAAATAGGAGCTATTGGCTAATAATCAATAACTAACCAGAAATTTTTCCATTGCGTAGCAAAATCTAACCTACTTCTAATGAGTAGTGATAAAAAAGCCTGACATTAGTCAGGCTTTTTATCAGCTTGTTTGCATGATTAACGACGTTTTTTGGTCAGTTCAATCACGCGAAGCTGTGCGATGGCTTTAGCCAGTTCACTGGCCGCTTGTGCAAAGTCCATGTCGCCATGCTGGTTGAGAATACGCTCTTCCGCACGACGTTTGGCTTCTTCTGCCTTAGCTGCGTCCAGATCTTCTCCACGAATTGCGGTATCTGCCAACACAGTTGCTGTGCCCGGCTGAACCTCAACAATACCACCTGAGACATAAATGTACTCTTCGTGGCCGTGCAGTTTCACAATACGCACCATACCAGGCTTGATAGCGGTCAGCAGCGGTGTATGGCCGTGGAAAATACCCAGCTCACCTTCGCTACCGGTCACCTGAAACGTTTCAACCAAGCCAGAGAACAGTTTTTTCTCTGCGCTCACTACGTCCAGATGAAAGGTTATTGCTGCCATATCGCCTCCTAGTCAGCCTTATAGCTTCTTCGCATTCTCGATAGCATCGTCAATCGTACCGCAGTACATAAACGCTTGCTCTGGAATGTCATCGTAGTCACCTGCCAGCAGACCTTTGAAACCACGTAGGGTTTCTTTCAGAGATACGTATACCCCTGGATCGCCAGTAAAGACTTCTGCTACGTGGTAAGGCTGAGTCAGGAAACGTTCGATCTTACGCGCACGAGCAACCACTTGCTTGTCCGCTTCAGACAGTTCGTCCATACCTAGAATCGCGATGATGTCTTTCAGCTCTTTATAGCGTTGTAGCGTTGCTTGCACGCCACGTGCCACATCGTAGTGCTCTTGACCAACAACCAATGGATCCAATTGACGTGAAGTCGAATCCAGTGGGTCGATCGCAGGGTATAGACCCATAGCGGCGATGTTACGGTTCAGAACAACGGTTGCATCCAAGTGAGCAAACGTGGTTGCTGGTGATGGGTCAGTCAAGTCATCCGCAGGTACGTATACCGCTTGTACAGAGGTGATAGAACCTTTCTTGGTTGACGTGATACGTTCTTGCAGAACACCCATCTCTTCAGCCAGTGTTGGCTGGTAACCTACCGCTGAAGGCATACGGCCAAGCAGAGCAGATACTTCCGTTCCCGCTAGGGTGTAACGGTAGATGTTGTCGATAAACAGCAGTACGTCACGGCCTTCATCACGGAATCGTTCCGCCATAGTCAGACCAGTCAGTGCTACACGCAGACGGTTGCCTGGTGGCTCGTTCATCTGACCGTAAACCATCGCTACTTTCGACAGTTCTGGTTGTTCAACGTTTACAACGCCCGCTTCCTGCATTTCGTGGTAGAAGTCGTTACCCTCACGAGTACGCTCACCTACCCCAGCAAATACTGACAAACCTGAGTGTTGCAGCGCGATGTTGTTGATAAGTTCCATCATGTTAACGGTCTTACCTACACCCGCACCACCGAACAGACCGATTTTACCGCCTTTCGCAAACGGACAGATCAGGTCGATAACCTTAACACCCGTTTCCAGCAGTTCAGTTGCACTAGACTGTTCTTCGTAGCTTGGTGCAGCACGGTGAATTGAATACACCTCTTCTGCGCCAATGTCGCCACGTTCGTCAATCGCATCACCAAGCACGTTCATGATACGACCTAGGGTTTTAGTACCTACTGGTACTGAAATTGGAGCGCCAGTGTTTTGTACTGTCATTCCACGACGTAAACCATCCGAGCTACCCATAACGATAGCGCGAATCACGCCACCGCCTAGCTGCTGTTGAACTTCCAGAACCAGACGTTCTTTGGAATCCACAACATTCAGAGCATCGTAAACACTTGGTACTTCGCTCTGTGGGAACTCTACGTCGACTACCGCACCGATGATCTGTACGATCTTACCTGTAGCCATCGTTAATCCTCTAAACTGTTTGTTTTACCTAAGCTTAAACCGCAGCCGCGCCGCCTACGATTTCCGACAATTCTTGTGTAATCGCCGCCTGACGGGCTTTGTTGTACACAAGTTGTAAATCATCAATCAGGTTGCTCGCGTTATCGGTAGCAGCTTTCATCGCAACCATTCGGGCTGCTTGCTCACACGCTAAGTTCTCTACAACACCTTGGTAAACCTGTGACTCGATGAAGCGCAGTAAAAGCGCATCCAACAGAGGCTTCGGCTCTGGTTCGTAGATGTAATCCCACATGTGACCACGCTGCATATCTTCGCTGTCCGATTTTGGCAAAGGTAGCAATTGATCGATCTTTGGTTTTTGCACCATGGTGTTCACAAACTGGTTGAACACCAGATAGAGGCGATCTAATTCGCCTTTATCGTATTTCTTCAGCATCACGCCAACCGAGCCGATCAGATCTTCTAAGCTTGGGCTATCACCCAAACCAGAAACCTGAGCCGCTACTTTCGCGCCGCTGTTGTTGAAAAAGGAGGTTGCTTTAGAGCCGATAATCGCCAACTCAATTTGCGCACCTTTTTCTTTCCAGGTTTGCATATCAGTGATCGCTTTTTTGAACAGGTTAATGTTCAAGCCACCACACAAACCACGGTCTGTAGAAATAATGATGTAACCAACTCGCTTCGCTTCACGCTCTTCTAGATACGGATGACGATACTCTAGACTTGCGTTGGCGACATGACCGATCACTTTACGTATTGTTTGTGCGTAAGGGCGTGATGACTCCATAGCGTCCTGTGAACGACGCATTTTAGAAGCAGCCACCATTTCCATCGCTTTCGTAATCTTCTGAGTGCTTTTCACACTCCCGATCTTAGTACGTATCTCTTTTGCGCCGGCCATCGTTACTCTCCGTTAGTTGGTGGCAGAAACTGCCACCGACCTCATTACCAAGTTTGGGTTGCTTTGAAATCGTCAACCAGCTTCTTCAGCTGAGCTTCGATCTCATCATTGTAAGCACCCGTCTTGTCGATTTTCGCTGCTAATTCAGCGTAATGAGCACGAGCATACGATAGTAGAGCAGCTTCGAAGTCGAGAACCTTGTTCAGTTCTACGTCTGTCAGATAGCCACGTTCCGCAGCAAAGATCACCAGAGCCTGATCAAATACAGACATTGGTGCATACTGTTTCTGTTTCATCAGTTCAGTGACTTTCTGACCGTGAGTCAGCTGACGCTTGGTCGCTTCATCCAAATCAGAAGAGAACTGAGCAAACGCCGCCAGTTCACGGTAAGCAGCCAGAGCAGTACGGATACCGCCAGAGAGCTTCTTAACGATCTTGGTTTGCGCTGCACCACCTACACGAGAAACTGAGATACCTGGGTCAACCGCTGGACGTACGCCTGCGTTGAACAGTTCAGTTTGTAGGAAGATCTGACCATCAGTGATCGAGATTACGTTAGTCGGTACGAATGCCGATACGTCACCTGCTTGAGTTTCGATGATTGGCAGAGCAGTTAGAGAACCAGTCTTACCTTTCACTTCACCCTTAGTGAAACGCTCTACGTACTCTTCGTTTACACGAGCAGCACGCTCTAGCAGACGAGAGTGGAGGTAGAATACGTCGCCAGGGAAAGCTTCACGACCTGGTGGACGACGCAGAAGCAGTGAGATTTGACGGTAAGCAACAGCCTGTTTAGACAGGTCATCGTACACAATCAGTGCATCTTCACCGCGATCGCGGAAGTATTCACCCATCGCACAACCTGAGTAAGGCGCGAGGTATTGCAATGCAGCAGATTCAGACGCAGAAGCCACCACAACAATGGTGTTTTTCAGTGCGCCGTGCTCTTCCAATTTACGAACAACGTTCGCAATGGTTGACGCTTTCTGGCCAATAGCAACATAGATAGAGTAAATACCAGAGTTTTTCTGGTTGATGATCGCATCAATCGCCAACGCAGTTTTACCTGTTTGACGGTCACCGATGATCAGCTCACGCTGGCCACGGCCGATTGGGATCATCGAGTCAACTGATTTGTAACCAGTCTGAACAGGTTGATCAACCGACTTACGATCGATAACACCCGGTGCGATCACTTCAACAGGTGAAGTCAGTTTTGCACCAATTGGGCCTTTACCATCAATAGGCTCACCCAGAGTGTTTACGACACGACCTAGCAGTTCAGGACCAACAGGAACTTCCAAAATACGGCCAGTACCTGTTACTTTCATGCCTTCACGCAGATCTGCGTATGGACCCATTACTACCGCACCAACCGAGTCACGCTCAAGGTTCAGTGCCAGTGCATAACGGTTGCCCGGTAATTCAATCATTTCACCTTGCATAATATCTGCAAGACCGTGAATACGAATAATACCGTCGCTTACCGATACGATAGTACCTTCGTTACGAGCTTCACTAACAACATTGAAAGATTCAATACGTTGTTTGATCAGATCGCTAATTTCCGTGGAATTAAGTTGCATGCTCCAATCCCCATCAAGACTGCAATGCATCGCTCAGACGCTTCAAACGTCCGCGTGCTGAGTTATCGATGACTAAGTCTCCGGCTCGAATAATAACTCCGCCAAGCAGAGTCTCATCTACACTGCAATTCAGCTGAACTTTGCGCTCTAAACGCTGCTCAAGCTTGCTGCTCATTTCTGAACGCTGTTGTTCACTGAGTTCCGTGGCGGAAATCACTTCCACATCCACTTTCTTCTCATGTTCCTGCTTAAGCACCGCAAAGTGCTCATAAAGCGCAGGAACAGCCAACAAACGACCATTTTCTGCCATCACCTTAATCAGGTTTTGGCCATGACCATCAAGCTGTTCGCCACAAACTGCAATAAAAATCTCAGCCAATTTATTGGCTGAGCCCGAGCTGGTTAACAGCTCGTGCATTTGTTCGTTTTTTGCGACTTCAGCGGCGAAAGCAAGCATCTGGTTCCAATGGTCCAGTTGCTGTTTTTCTACCGCAAAATCAAAGGCTGCTTTAGCGTAGGGGCGTGCGATTGTAGTCAGATCCGACATATGCGCCCCCTCCGTTAAAGTTTTGCAGTAATGTTGTCGAGAATATCTTTGTGCGCATCTTTATCTATTGAACGCTCAAGAATTTTCTCAGCACCAGCAATTGCCAGAGTTGCAACCTGTTTACGCAGCTCATCGCGAGCACGATTACGTTCTGCATCAATTTCCGCCTCAGCTTGAGTCAGGATTTTCTGGCGTTCAGCCTGAGCTTCCTCACGTGCTTCGTCGATGATTTGTGCTTTACGTTTATTCGCTTGCTCAATGAGCTCAGTTGCTGTGCGTTTTGCTTCTTTCAATTGATCCGAAGCATTAGCTTGTGCAAGGTCTAGATCTTTCTTTGCACGCTCAGCGGCTTGCAAACCATCAGCAATTTTCTTCTGACGATCTTCAATCGCTTTGATAATCGGCGGCCACACATATTTCATGCAGAACCACACAAACATACCAAAGGCAATTGCTTGACCTAGCAGAGTTGCGTTCATATTCACAACAGCTACCCCCTAAAGTGGACTTAGTGTTAATCAACGACAAATCTTAGCGATTTGTCAGGACAAAGCTTGATTAACCAGCTAGCTGACCAACGAATGGGTTTGCGAATGTGAATAGCAGAGCGATTACGATACCGATCATTGGAACCGCGTCCAGCAGACCTGCGATGATGAACATCTTAACTTGCAGCATAGGAGCCATTTCAGGTTGACGAGCAGCGCCTTCCAAAAACTTTCCGCCTAATACAGCGAAACCAATCGCAGTACCAACCGCACATAGACCAACAATAATAGCTACAGCGATTGCAGAGAAGCTCAATACAGTTTCCATCTAATTTCTCCAAAGATTCAATGGGTATTAAAAATTCAATTTATTAATGATCGTTATCTTCATGAGCCATTGACATATACACAATGGTCAACATCATAAATACAAACGATTGGATCAAAATAACCAAAATATGGAAGATAGCCCAAGGTAGGGATCCCATCCATTGCAGGTACCATGGCAGCATAGCTGCACAAAGAATAAACACTACTTCACCTGCAAACATGTTACCGAACAGACGCATACCGAGTGATAGCGGTTTCGCCAGCAGCGAAACAACTTCAATCAATAGGTTGAACGGAATCATGATCCAGTGATTAAACGGGTGTAGTGCCAACTCTTTTGCAAACCCGCCCAGACCTTTCACTTTGATGCTGTAGTAAATCATCAGAGCAAATACGCCTAGAGCCATAGCCATGGTGATATTCACATCAGCTGACGGCACCACTTTTAGGTAAGGGATACCAAGCCAATGCTGTGCTGGGTAAGGTAAGAAGTCGATAGGCACAAGGTCCATCAAGTTCATTAAAAATACCCAACAAAAGATAGTGAGTGCCAAAGGAGCAATTAGTGGATTGCGACCATGGAAAGTGTCTTTGACGTTTTTGTCAACGAACTCTACCACCATCTCAACAGCACACTGCAGCTTACCCGGAACACCCGCTGTCGCTTTTCTGGCTACTGCACGGAATACTCCAAGGAATATCAGTCCAGTTAAAACAGAGAAGAACAGGCTATCGATGTGTACATTCCAGAAACTCGACTCTTCCGCCACTAATCCCAACTTGTAAGTTGAAAGGTTAGTAAGGTGGTGAGTGATATAACTGGAAGGTGTGAGCGCTTCACCTGGCGCAGCCATAACTCATCCTATTTTTTGTTGTTAATGAATAGCACTGGCGCACAGATATTGATACCTAGAGCCAGCAAATAGGTTAGCTTCAGTGGAACAAGTTCCAACTGCATATACATGTAGGCAACGGAAAACAGGACGATAGTGATGAGAATTTTCAGCGCTTCACCCGTATAAAACGAGATGGCGACCATTTTTAACGCGCGCGCCCCTGCAAACAGGAAAGCACAACCCGCAAAAACAGCGTTAGCAATGACAAAAATGCCACCGCCAATCAAGGCTGAAAGCCCCCAATCACCATTTACCGCCACTGTAAACACAGTTGCCGCAACCATAACCGCACTGAACTGGATCAATAACAATCGCTTTGCAAGCTCTCGTCCTTGCCTCGCTAGCACAGCTACCATGTATTCTTACCTCTAGTAATCACCACAGCTCGAACCGCTTTTTCGGACTGGGAAATTGGCGAAAATTATACGGTGGCATCAACTGATTGCAATGAAAACACCGCAAAAAGTTACAATTCTGCATACAATCCGACAACTTTCGCATAAACAATGTGATTTACCACAATTGATTTAAATCAATTATCTCACTTAGTTTTGTAGCTTGGCAATCAGTAGCTCTAATTTGTGAGGTTCATCAAGACTAATCGTCACTTTAGATTTGCCGTTTGGCGATCTCACGATAGAGACTTTTGCTGCCAATTTTTCACTTAAATTTTGTGACATTTGCTGTATTTCTAGGTCTTCTGACACGTTTTTATCGTCAGATGG
>JBOFIW010000637.1:0-2217 GCA_051650365.1 Vibrio sp.
GCAAGTTAATTTAAGTACATTCTGGATGGCGGTTAATTAAATTAGCACAAATAATGAATGATGCTCTGGTGCAATAAATAAAAACTGAATATGGATTATTCTAACGAGGTGTTCCATGAGTAGCACATTTTTTCTTACAGGTTTTGGTGTATATGTCCTTTTTTTAATTTGGCTCGGATGGTTCGTGTCCCGCAACCAAAAATCCGGTGAAGATTTTCTATTGGGCGGCCGCGGTCTGCCATTATTTCTCGTTTTAGGCACCACGGTGGCCACCATGGTTGGTACCGGCTCCAGCATGGGCGCCGTAGGCTTTGGTTATGCCAATGGTTGGGCTGGAGCACTCTATGGTATTGGGGGCGCACTAGGCATTTTACTGTTGGCTCTCTGGTTTGCCCCAGTTCGTAAGCTGAATTTCATGACCATGAGTGAAGAGCTGGCTTATTACGTGGGCGCGCATCGTATTGTGAAGAATGTGGTGGGTTTACTCATCTTCATCGCGTCCATCGGTTGGTTAGGAGCACACATCCTTGGTGGGGGGATGTACCTCGCATGGATTGCTGATATTGAATTGAGTACCGCGAAAATCATCATTGCTGCAGCGTTCACAATTTATGTCGTCATCGGTGGCTATACCGCCGTGGTATGGACAGACACTATCCAAGCAATCATCCTCTTTGTGGGCTTTATTTTGATGGCGGTGCTTTCGGTGCAGCACATCGGCGGCCTAGACAATCTTTACAGCGCGATGGATCCAGCCGCTACTAGCTTCCTCGCGATCGAAAAACTCGGACTGCTGCCAGCTATCTCACTCTCAGTGGTGATTGGTGTGGGTGTGTTGGCAACGCCCTCTTTCCGTCAACGGATATACTCAGGAAAAGATGTCTCGACGATTCGTCGCTCATTTGTCGGGTCTGGCATCTTGTATCTATTCTTCTCCATCATCCCTGCAATCATAGGTATGGCGGCGCATGCCATTGATCCTGCATTAGAAAACCCTAACTACTCGTTCCCCTACATTGCCGCCACCGTACTGCCTGTTGGTGTAGGGCTTATTGTTTTAATTGCCGGCCTTTCCGCCACTATGTCTAGCGCGAGTTCAGACGCAATTGCTGGGGTATCTATTTTACTGCGTGATGTCTATGTCATGTTCACAGGCCGAGTGCCGAACAAAGAGTCCATGTTGAATTACTCTCGTCTTGCGTTGGTCGTAGTGATCGGTTGTGCTTTGCTCTTCGCACTCACCTCCAATGACATCATCAGCTACATCACTAAGATGATTTCAACCGTCATGTCCGGCATGTTTGTGTGTGGAATGCTCGGTCGCTTCTGGAAACGTTACAATTGGCAAGGTGCACTCGCCACGCTCGTGGGAGCCTCAGCCGCCTCATTCACTGTGATGTTCAACGCTGATTTGACGGCTTTTTGGGGTAACCCTGTCATTCCTTCTTGCCTGTTTGCCTTGACCTTAGGGGTTATCGTAAGCCTTGTAACCCCAGCTAACCAAGTCACTCCTGAGATGGCTAGAGCCATCCTTGATGATGAGCGAGCGTTGATGGAAATGGAGTTATCCGATAACGGCCAGCTAGAAGAAGATCTGTCTTTGCAAAACCGTAAAGTGACACAAAATTCTTGATGATTCAGTACCCAAACACGGTGGCTCGATGAGTCACCATCTTTGACAAGGTTAGCCTCTCTATGACACCTCCATTTCATATCGCATTCTTTGGTGAATGCATGATCGAACTTAGTGGCCTGCCTCTCAAAAAAGGCTTTGGCGGCGATACACTCAACACCGCACTCTACCTTGCGCGCCTAACGGCGAACCGCCCAATAACAGTGAGTTACGCCACTGGATTGGGTTCAGATCCTCTTTCTGAGCAGCTACTTGCCGCTTGGCAAAAAGAAGGGATCCACACCACTCTTGTGCAGCAATATAACGATAAATTGCCAGGACTCTATCTCGTTGAAACCGATCCGCAAGGCGAGCGCCGCTTTATGTACTGGCGAGACAGCGCCGCAGCAAAAAGTTATTTCTCACCTACAGCGCCAAGCAAATTAGAGCAAGCCATCCAGAATGGTGAGATCGATTGTGTATATCTCAGTGGCATCAGCTTAGCGATCCTCAATGACACGAGTAAACAGCAGCTTATCAACACCCTGCGTGATTTTTCACAGACAGGTGGCACGATTATTTTTGACAATAATTTCCGCCCCCAA
>JBOFIW010000638.1:0-4671 GCA_051650365.1 Vibrio sp.
TCGTGGAAACAGTAAAGGCAACACGAGTCGGAATATTGGCCTTAATCAAACCAGTGATCACATCCACCGATGGGCGTTGCGTAGCCAAAATTAAGTGGATGCCGGCTGCTCGCGCTTTTTGCGCCAAACGAGCAATCAACTCCTCAACTTTTTTGCCCACTACCATCATCAGATCAGCAAACTCATCCACAACCACTACGATATAAGGCAATTTTTCAAGTAATGGAGGTTCACTATCCATACTATCCCCCTCTTTCCAGAGAGGATCATATATTGGATGCCCTGCCTCAGCGGCCATACGTAACTTATCATTAAACCCTTTGATATTACGTACGCCCAGCACTGACATGAGCTTATAACGGCGCTCCATCTCTCCCACACACCAACGTAGAGCGTTAGAAGCATCTTTCATGTCAGTAACCACTTCCGCTAATAGATGAGGGATTCCTTCATACACAGAGAGTTCCAACATTTTCGGGTCAATCATGATGAAGCGAACCTCTTCAGGAGATGCTTTGTACAGCATGCTCAGAATCATCACGTTTACACCCACTGACTTACCGGAACCCGTAGTACCCGCTACCAGCACATGCGGCATTTTTGAGAGATCAGCCACTACAGCATCACCGGCGATATCTTGCCCAAGTACCACTGTTGTGGGAGATTTGGACTCTTTAAACTGTGGGCTCGCAATCACATCGGACAGATAGACCGTCTGGCGTGACATATTCGGCAATTCAAGGCCAACATAAGGCTTACCTGGAATCACTTCCACAACACGAACTGCCATAGCGGAAAGTGAGCGAGCTAAATCCATCGACAGGCTAGAAATTCGGCTGACTTTCACACCAGGAGCCAAGTCCAACTCAAAACGGGTAATCACAGGGCCTGGAAAAATATCCACCACTTGTGCCTGAATCTTGTAATCCGCCAACTTGGACTCCACCAAGCGCGCAATCTCTTCTAACGCATTACGGTCAATAAAGTTTTCACGCTTTTCTGGATGATAAAGCAGCTCCAATGTTGGCATTGGTTCTGTTGGCTTAGGCAGATTAACGGCTTTTTGTACTAAGAATGGATTCTGTTTTGCAATAGCACTGGCTTGCGCTTCAGCGACTATGTTTTGGAATGCTGCTACATCACTATCCTCTGACTCACCTTCCTCCTCCCATTCAGTATCAATGGATTGAGTTGAGATCGTCGGAGGTATTTCATCCACATCATCGTCATCGGACCAGCTCAAGCTCGAAATACTCGGCTCAACCTCTTCATCTTCAACATCAATATTGAATGAGTGGCTAAAGCTTTCTGCCCCAGCCTCGTCATCGATCATAATATTTGTCGATAGCGTTGAGTTTGTAGAAGCCACCTGTGAAGAGCCCCCAGAGACAGCCTCACTTTCATCATCTGCATAATCATCAACTAAACGAGCTTGTTGATCGAGCTCCTCAATGGTCGCATTCCACTGTTGAGTACGTGTTGAAACAACGGGTTCAAACTGGGTAGGTTGAGCTATTACACGTGGCTGTGGTTGCACAAGCTCCGCTTGCGGTTCAATTCGAACCTCTGGTAAAGCTCGTTCTTCAGGCATATGTATGTTGAAACGGCGGGCATTGAGTACAGGTTCATTTCCTTCAGACTCTGACTCTGCCATTAATGAAAAAGTTGGTTCAACATCTTCTTCTAGCAATTCCGGTTTTACCAATGCTGGAGTGACACGTTCTGTTTTCTCACCACGCAGGCGATTAAACAGACCAGCAAAAGCAGTAATGCTTCGCTCACCGATCCACTCGACAATACGTAACCAAGAAATACCTGTTAACAGAGTAAAGCCAGCTCCCCATAAGAAAAGCAAGACTAACGTCGTCCCCAAAAGGTTAAGCGTAGGCAAAGCCAAACTGGTCAGAACATCACCAATTACACCACCTGAGGAGAAATACCAAATATCATCAAAATTGATATCTGCCAGACCGCAACTAGTCAATAGGACGATGCAAAGGCCTAGTAATCGCGTTCCCCATAGCGTGAAATCAATGATTTCACCTTCATCACGCTTGCGTAAAACCACCCAAGCAGCAAAAGCAATAATAAACGGTAGTGGGTAGGCTAATGAGCCAAAAACAAAAAAAAGAGTATCTGCAAGCCAAGCCCCTACTAAACCACCTGAATTATGGATATCTGCCCCCCATGCGGTTTGTGACCAGGAAGGATCGGCGGGATTAAAGCTGAAGAGGCCAACAGCAAGAAAAATAGAAGATAAGAAAGCTAAGATTAGCCCGCTTTCCTTAAGACGCTGTGAGCCATTGAGTCGAGGAGAGGATGCTTCTTCGCTCGTTTTAATAATGGTTTCGACTTTATTTTTGTTCTCTTTGAACATAAACCAACTGACTATGATTAAGGCCATAATGCGCAACACTGTACACAGTTTTGGCGTTGAAACAGTCCGAGCGGCCAATGCCGCTCGGTTTGTTTGGAGATTTAACCATATCAAGGACAAAAACCCAATTCACGAAAGTCAGAATGTGGAAAGAACTCCAACATTCGCTTGTGGCTAGCGAGTTTTAATCACTAATTGGTTGGTTTGTTTCACTTCTTCCATGACTACATAGGTGCGAGTGTCATTTACCCCCGGCAGACGGAGTAAGGTGTCACCTAACAAACGACGATAGGCTCCCATATCCGATACTCGGGTTTTCAACAGATAGTCAAAATCACCAGAGACTAGATGACACTCTTGAATATCATCCAACTTTTGTACAGCAGTATTGAACTGCTCAAAGACATCTGGCGCACCACGATTTAACGTAATTTCAACAAATACCAACAGCGACGCATCCAAATATTGTGGATTCAGCAGCGCGGTATACCCAGTAATAAATCCTTGACGCTCAAGGCGACGAACACGCTCAAGACATGGCGTAGGTGAAAGACCCACGCGTTTTGATAATTCTACGTTTGAGATTCGACCGTCTTTTTGCAATTCATTCAATATATTGCGATCAATACGGTCTAAGTCCTTAGACGGCTTCTTATAACTATCCACCATTTTTTATTCCACCTTATTACTTCCTTGCAAAAAAATATACTACATCTTTTTAATATTCAGCATCAAATTTTTTACACTAGTAACTATACTAGCCACAAATTCGATAGAACAACCCTACATATAGTCAATACAACCAAATTAATCTAAGGAGTTAGGATGATCATTGGCGTTCCTAAAGAAATCAAGAACCACGAGTATCGTGTGGGCATGATTCCAGCCAGCGTGAGGGAACTCATCTCACACGGACACCAAGTTTACGTAGAAACAAATGCCGGTTCCGGCATCGGCTTTTCAGACGATGATTACATCGCTGTAGGCGCATCCATTCTTCCTACCGCTGCAGACGTCTTTGCGAAAGCAGAGATGATTGTAAAGGTCAAAGAACCTCAAGCTGTAGAGCGGGCCATGCTCAAAGAGGGGCAAATTTTATTTACTTATTTGCACCTCGCTCCAGATTTTCCACAAACTGAAGAGCTAATCAAGAGCAAAGCTGTCTGCATAGCCTATGAGACTGTAACAGATAATATGGGTCGCTTACCACTACTGGCTCCTATGTCTGAAGTTGCAGGCCGGATGTCCATTCAGGCCGGAGCTCAAACATTAGAAAAATCTCGTGGCGGAAGCGGCCTACTGCTCGGTGGCGTACCTGGCGTTGCTCCAGCAAAAGTTGTGGTGATCGGTGGCGGTGTCGTTGGTGCCAACGCAGCACGCATGGCAATTGGCCTACGTGCGGATGTCACCATTTTAGACCGAAGTATTGATACTCTACGCAAACTTGACGAAGAATTTCAAGGTCGAGCTAATGTGGTTTACTCCACCACAGATGCCATCGAAAAATACGTTTTAGAAGCAGACTTAGTGATCGGGGCGGTACTGATCCCCGGTGCAGCTGCTCCAAAACTAGTAACTAAACAACACATTCAACGCATGAAGCCTGGCTCAGCTATTGTCGATGTTGCTATTGACCAAGGTGGCTGTTTCGAAACATCCCACCCAACAACACATGCTGAACCCACTTACATTGTGGATGATGTAGTTCATTATTGTGTAGCCAATATGCCCGGGGCCGTGGCGCGCACTTCTACTTTTGCTCTCAATAACGCCACGCTACCATATATCGTGAAACTCGCCAATAAAGGCTACCAAAAAGCCTTACTCGAAGATGCTGGATTTTTAAAAGGCCTCAACGTAATTCACGGAAAAGTGACTTATAAAGAGGTCGCTGAAAACTTTGGCCTTGAATATATCGAGCCAACCAAAGCCATCGCGATGTTTAGTTAATCGCTCAGAGAGCCAATTTCACCGGCTCTCTCCTCTTAACGTCAGCGCCAAGCATTAACCATTAAATTACGTGGGGTCACTTGGCGCTCACAAAATTCCGTCACACTCACTTGATAACCACTTTCTTGTAAATAAAGTGCTTTGTCTAGCACCAACCAAAGCTCCAAAAGTCGTCGAAACCCCTCTTGTACCAAGCTCACTCGTTCCATCTGCCAGAAGCGCAGCAAGCCAATCTGTTCAAAGTGAGCAACATCAATACCTTTAAGGTCTAAAACAATGCCCTTTTCCTTGATGGCCCATGCACAAAATGCGGCAAACCCGAGACTCAATTGCGATTTTTGAAT
>JBOFIW010000639.1:0-2787 GCA_051650365.1 Vibrio sp.
GGATACTGAGGATCGGGCACTCGAAAGCCATGTAAGCCCTTATCGGAGATCATGATCAGTTCTAGAGCGATGATCAGGATCGAAGTGGCGAAAACAGGAACCGGTTCCAATACCCACAGCAGTGCTGCAAGAAGGAAAATGGCTAACAAACGGTGTTGTACTAAAGTGAGATCTTGAATGGGGATTGCATCAATCGGCATCATCAATACGCCCATCGGCAGTAAAAAACAGATCAGGAGTTTGACGAGCAGACCTCGTTCCAGTGTTGGCATTGGCACTTCCTCTTCGCTGGATTGAAAGCCTAGAGTAAGCGATTGAAAAATAGGGGTCTTAGAAGGTGGTTAAACTTTTGTCTTTTGCAGTGGATAACAGTGCAGATGTGTGGCGAGCTTCAAAAGACAACGTCCCAGCCGAAGCCGGGATGTTGTGTATCCTCTTCCTACTTGAAGCTGCAGTGGTGCTGGCTGCAACTCCAAGTCGTATATTAAGCTTGGTGTGCGTAGGGCTCGCCCATGCGGGTTGGCGCACCTAGTACCATGCTGTCATCAAAGCGAATAGCTTGTTTGCCAAACAGGTTGATCACGGTGGAGCCCAGCTTAAAGCGACCCATCTCTTCGCCTTTTTTCAGAACCACAGCTTGGCTACCGTTTGCTGGGTAGTCCCAACGATAAACGGTGTTGCCACGCGGCGGAGTCACGGTGCCCGCCCAAACCAGCTCAATACTGCCGACAATTGTGGCACCCACCAGCACTTGTGCCATTGGGCCAAATTCGGTATCGAAAATACATACCACACGCTCATTGCGGGCAAACAAGTTCGGTACATTTTCTGCTGTTAGAGGGTTTACCGAGAACAGATCGCCCGGTACGTAGATCATCTGACGCAACGTACCATCACAAGGCATATGTACGCGGTGGTAATCACGTGGTGAGAGATACAGAGTCGCGAAATCACCATCGCGAAATTCTTCCGCGAGCTTGGCATCACCACCCAGCAGCTCTTGGGCTGAGTAAGTGTGGCCCTTGGCTTGGATCAGTTTACCGTCTTCGATAGCGCCAAACTGGCTAACGCATGCATCGGCAGGATGAGTGATAACCTTTTGGCCTTCAGCGACAGGGCGCACACCAGCTTTTAGCTCACGCACAAAAAATTCATTAAACGTCTTGAAATGAGTGGGATCGGAGTGCAGAGCCTCGTCCATGTTGACGTTATATTGCTTGATGAACCAGCGGATGATGGCCGTGGTCAGGCTGCCTGCACGTGCAGACGCCAACTTGCCAACTAAGCGGGTCAGGGCATGTTGTGGAATCCAATATTGCAGTCCAACTTTAATCTTATCCATGGTTTACATTCCAATACATTAGTGATGGGCGCGAGATGTTACTGAAAATCACGCCTTCTGTCAGTAGATGCTCTAAACTTGCTAACAATTTGCTCTTACAGATCGGCTTTTTTACTGCGCGAATACTGCCGATTGGCTTTGTTTTCCGTCATGCTTTGCACAATCCGATGGTAATTATCAAAACGCAGTGCGCTGATCTCTCCCTTGTTCACGGCTTCACGCAACAAGCAACCTGGGTCATCCCCATGTTTGCAATCACGAAATTTACAGCCGCCTAAATAAGGGCGAAACTCCACATAAGCTTTGGTTACATCGTCGGTCTCTAAATGCCATAAACCAAATTCACGCACTCCAGGAGAGTCAATCAAATTACCGCCGCTTGGGATGTGATAGAGCCGTGCGGCTGTGGTGGTGTGTTGACCTAAACCAGAGGTTTCAGAAATCGCGCCTTCTTCCACATTTTCTTCCAATTCAGGAAGTAGTGCATTGACCAAACTGGATTTGCCAACCCCCGATTGACCGACAAACACGTTGGTGCGATCGCGCAGTTTCACTTCAAGATCCGCAATCCCTTCACCGGTCTTTTTACTGACGTAGAGCACGTCATAGCCAATGGCGCGGTAATCATTTAACCATGTCGTGTATTGTTCGCGTAGTTCTGGGCTGAGCAGATCAATCTTGTTCAGCACGATGAGTGGAGCAATGCCCAAGGTTTCGGAAGCAATCAAGTAGCGATCAATAATATTCAGAGAGAGCTCGGGCAATACCGATGATACGATCACCATTTGATCCACGTTTGCCGCAACCGGTTTGAGACCATCGTAATAATCAGGGCGTACTAATACTGAACTGCGCGCTTCTACCGCTTCTACCACACCAGAGATTCCCGCGAGAGTTTCTGCTCCGGGGCGCCACAGCACTTTATCGCCAGAAACGAGGCTTTCTATGCCACGGCGCAGGTTGCAGCGATGAATGTCCCCTGTTTCTGGATCTTCAATATCGGCGTGTTGGCCAAAGCGGGTAATCACCAGCCCAGGTTGTGCATTGCCAAGCAAAGTTTCATCCCAAACAATAGACTCTTCTTGTTTGAGCTTTTTGTGTTGGTTGTTTCTAACTCGGCGAACTTGGCCTTGCGTGAGCTTTTTCTTTTTTGCCACAGTATTCTACTTACTCTCTGCTAGATATAGAGGTACCAAATCTCAATTTGATACGTATCCTGTCGATCTGAATTTGGGTATAGTACCTCTTTTGTGAATAAACCCCTATAGGCGCACCATTATGTCTTTTAGCGACCAGAATCTGATTTGGATTGATTTAGAGATGACAGGGTTAAATCCTGAAACGCACAAAATCATTGAGATGGCGACCATTGTTACTGACAGTGAGTTAAATATTTTAGCCGAAGGCCCAGTGATTGCGATTCATCAACCAGAATCAGAACTCGC
>JBOFIW010000640.1:0-4931 GCA_051650365.1 Vibrio sp.
ACATAATGCATCGCATACGCGGATTTCATATCATCAATGAGCTTATCAATCAGCGAAAAATAGCCGCGTTTGAATTGCATTGTTTTATCCGATTTAGCCCAGTGAAATTGCACTTTTTGTTGTGGGTAAACGTAGTCAAAGCAAGTGCCATTGGTGGTTGGGATCTCTTGTAAAAAGGAAAGCAAATGGAAATTTTTTGCAAAGAACTGCCGATGTGTTAGCTCATGTACTTTTCCGTGATGTACAGAACCAATACATTTTCCCCCCGTAAAAGGCAGCTTGTCGTAAACCGTTACTTTATAGCCTTTTTTAATGCATTCGTGTGCTGCGGCTAAGCCAGAAATTCCTGCCCCTAAGATAGCAATATGTGGAATAGAATTAAGTTTAGTATTCATACTTGCCTCGTTTAAATATGCTTGATTGATGAAGTTTTTATGCATTAATAAGAGGTTGAAGTTATGCTCACTAAGCCTGTTATATTAGGGTTAACTGCTATAATGAGCTTAATCACCAACTGACGAGTTTTACTTTGGTTGTGAAATTCTAATAGGGAATAGATAAATACTTTATTCTCAATTATATAATTAAGTGTCAATGTTTATTCTGAAATAGTTGTGCTGTTTTACGTTATTGTAAATAGACCCAATAAAAATGGTTTGCATGAATAAAATTGAATCTATAACTTCATTTTTCACATTAATAGAAAAAGCAAATAGCCAGAGGTGTAGCTTCTGACTATTTGTTTAACTTTAGTGACTATATATTAGCTACGTCCGAGGTTTACACGGTTTGCCACTTCAAGATGTTCAAAGATATGGGAGGGGATGTTTTGCAAAAACTGCGTTAGGTCCAATTCCATGTCATCTGTAAATGCGCAGCGAAGTGGAAATTCATGTGTGTTAGCTAGAATTAATAGCTGAGGTGTTTTTCCTTCCCAAATGAGCTTTACTTCGTATTCCGGATTGTCGACTTGAACAATGCAAGTATTTACTCTCGAACGGAAAATACCATCTTTGATCGTGTAACCATTATAGAAAGAAATTGGTGTTTTCGAAGAGGTAGGGAAAGTAATTGGTGCATTTGGAACTGAACCGTTTTCTCCAGGAAAAACAATGGCGTTATTGGCTGAAACAAATGGAGAGGCAATAAGAGTTAACAAGCCAATGAGTTTAATAGCATTCATAATCATATCCTTTTTTATACGTTTGGGAATATTCCCGCCAAATAACTTACAGCGCTATTTAATGATAATAAATATCAATATTGATTTTTTTGGTTGATTGTCACAGGTTATTTTTTATGATTGATAATGTTATTTTAATTGCTGATTTTTGGTTGCTTGGTTTAAAAATGTAAGCATGTGTCTGTATGCGTAATATTGATTTAACAAAGCCTCACACATAATTCAAAGCATCACCGTACATATTCTCAATAGTTGCGTTGCATTTCTCAGTGAGACCTTTTTTTCCTTCTTTCACCATATTTATTGGGCCGCAGAAATAAATATCGAAATTTTTTAAATTTGAAAAGTCGTCCAATATTGCATCAATTACTAATCCTTCTCGGCCTACCATTGGTTCACTGGGTTCCTCTAATGTGCATACATAGTTTAGGTTTGGATAGAGTTCAGACAGCATTAATAGGTCTGAATGAAGATAAAGTTGACCAATGTCTTTCACTCCCCAGTAAACATAAATATTCTGATCCAGTTTATGGTGGAGAGCATTCTTAAGTAAGCTCATGGTGTAGGAAATGCCCGTCCCACCGGCAATCAATAATATAGGATTGTTGCTTTTGTTGCGTAACCATGCATCACCGAGCGGCCCCTCAGCCTCTAACGGAAGTTCCGTTTCTTTAAACTTATGTAAGGCTGCAATAGCACTCAGAACTCCTTCATCAGTGGTTGAGGCTCCAATATGCAGTTCTATGAGCCCTGGCTGTGAAGGGCAGCTAGCAATAGAAAAGTAGCGATCTTTCCCCGCTAATGTGAGCTTCAAATATTGTCCAGCTTTAAAATCTAAGGGGTAGTGTGGCGCTAAAATGACTTGGTAGATCCCTGGAGCTAGGCGCTGAACTGTGTGAACGTGGCATGAAAATTTCATTTTCTTATTCCTATTCTTCTTATGGAGTGATGTGGGGTAATGAAAAATGTTGTGACATCTTTAGGGCACAGCCTTTTTGGGCCCGTGTATTGATTCGGCGTACAATTTGTACTGTTGTATAAGGTATTGCTTCAGTGGGCTGATGAACGTAACCAAGATCATCCGTAATAAAAAATGCAGGGTAGCTTGTTGCGGACGCATCCATATAACTCATTAGACCTATTTCCCCATCAGGTAAAGGCTGAAGAGTTCTGGGATTTAAAGCCCGAGCATACACCCAAGGTGGGACACATTTACGTTGCTGATCATCTTCAAAAAAGCAAGTATTGAGTTCAACTTGATTGAACGTATCGCGTATTTGGCTTACATCGTTGAGACCAAAAGTTTCCATCAACAATTGATTGAATTGATCTCTATTTAAGGCGGAGTTCTGGTGAGTTTTCCACCCACCTCCAGTGATGATGTAAAGTCTATGCCCAGCTCGGAAGTGGATTTTCTCTGCTTTCATGTGCTGACATAGAAGATAAACAAAATAGGGAGGGCCAATTAAGCAAGCGGTTTTTCCCAAGCTTTGAATTCGGTACAAGTGCGTGAGCGTTTGCTCAAAATCTACGAGGTCATCTTTTGCGGTAAAAGCGGTTGGGTAGAGTAATTCAACAAGACTCATCACATATTTAAACCATATGTTGTGAGCGTTAAATCGATCCGGGCCTAAGTTAACAAGCTCCATTTCATGGTCAAACCATGTACCCACCAATTTCATGCCATAGCTTACAGAACCTAGTAAACGCTCAATACTCAGACGATCACGAGGAATATAACTTTTTTGTCCCTGTGTGCCACTGCTGGTAAACCAGTGTTCGATATCTTGAGGTTTTGCGCTGGTTACTCGCATCGTTTTAAATACAGACGTCGGATAAACGGGGATATCGTCCAAATGCTCTATTTCAAGGCCAATACCGATAGTTTGGCAATAACGACGATAGTCAGCATTGTTTTGGTAGTGCCAACGAAAGGCTTTCATAATCACATTATGTCGAATGTTTTTCTGCTCTTCGTATGACCATGAGTTCGGCTCACTCATGAAGATTAAATCATCAAGGTAGGAGCTTGCTTCAATATCAAATTTCTCAACGGCAGGCGTGTCAATTAAGGACAGTGTGGTATTCATTGTGTATTCCTTAAAAAAGGGCCGCCACCGAAGGAGGGATCGGCGGCCCAAGGGAAAAAGAAAAACCTTTTATTGGTGGTATTTAGCGATGTTGCTATTGATCACTTCCAATACATGTAGGCGGTGAGCGGGCTCTTTTATCGACTCAACGGAGAGTAGCAGATCCGATGCTCCACACATTTCAATAGCAACTCGTGCTGCATGAGTGCTTTCTTCGTATGTGCCAATGGCACTTTCTTTGATGATGCGTTCTAAGACGATCTCAATTTCATCGCTGGAATAGCGTTCCGTGAGGTATTGCGAGAGGTATTGACGAGCCTCTGCACGCGCGATATCGCCATCATCATTTTGATTGACCAATAACGCGAGTTGATGGCGTACGGCTTGAACATCAACTCCATGTTTTCTTGCTGTCTCCTGATAACGTTGTGCATACTCTTGCCGAGTCGCATTACTATCATCCCATTTAAAGGTCAGCGGCAATGCCCGTTTAGCTGCCCATTCCACGACCTGTGTACTAGAGGCATAAACATACTGTTGCGGCCCCCCTTGGGTAAAACAATGTGGATTAACAGAAATTTTTGGGAAACTATAAAAGTCATTATTTGGATGGCAATAACCTGTGGTTAGAGCGTCATTAATAATGTGATAACAAGCTTCGAATATTGGCTGCTGAGAATCTAAAGGGCGGTTAAAGAAGCTCATCTCGTCGCGGTTTTCACAATCACTGAAACCTAAAATGAAACGGCCTTGACTCATTTGGTCGAGTAGCCCTGTTTCTTCAGCCGTTCTGACGGGATGGTGAGTGGTCAAAACATGATTCAGTGAACCAACCTTGATACGCTCGGTCATGCCCAATAAAAAGCTAGCTACAGTCAGTGGGGCACCTACAATGCCGTGATCACTAAAATGGTTCTCATAAATAAACAGTCGATCAAAGTGTCCTTTTTCCGCGTAATTCACGCTATCGGTCATGGCATCGAAAACCTCTGTGCACGATTGGCCAGAATGAAGGAAATTTAAGAAAAATAATCCGAATTTCATTGGTTCTTCCTTTGAAAATAGTTGGCGTTAGTTTGTGGCTTTGAGATGAGGCATCACCTCAGCTTGAAAAAGCTTCATTGAGGCGATAATTTCTTGTTCTGAACCGTTGGCTTCAAATCCACAGCAAATATTAGTAATCCCCGTTGCATCAATATCCTGCTGAATAATTCGAATACATTCTTCAGGTGTTCCTACTGGGTTGATTTCGTAGCTGTAATCAATACGGCGATTAGTATCGCGATGTCCTTTTAGAACAAAATCTCGCCATTGCCCTTTATTAAAGTCATAGCCTTTAGTTTGGTCTGAATCATCAAAAATGCGGGTAGCATTGACATAGGAGTCATACCAGTGGGCAAGAAATTGGCGACAGATATCTTTTGCGCGTTGTGAATCACGATCCACTGAGGTGATGTAGGAGAGACAGTGATCAATATTCTGGATATCGTGTCCATGCTCTAACGCGATCTCGTTATAAAGGTCAAGTTGCGCTTTTTTCTCATGAGTGTTGATAATCCAACTCAGAATCATGGGTAAACCCCGCTTTGCTGCCCATTCAGTGGTTGAAGCAGATTCAGCGACCACATAAACAGGAGCACCACTACGATGATAGGGGG
>JBOFIW010000641.1:0-5275 GCA_051650365.1 Vibrio sp.
CCCAGCCACCAAGCAATGAGCCCAAAAATCCGCCCACTTCAAACATGGCTACAGCGCTATTGGCACTGAGAATGTTGTACGCATGCCGCTCAACCAGATAGAGCGATCCCCAGTCGTTAATGCCAATTCTGACCACGTAGACCAGCAAATAAGATCCACACAACAGCCAAATGTAGCGATTAGTCAGTACGTAGCGATAAACCGCAACGCGGAAGGCGAGTCCTTGGCCTTCTTTTTCGTGTTCCAGTTCAAGTGCATCACCGCGCCATTCACCGACAGAAGGCAGCCCCATTTCGGTCGGTTTCTCTTGAATGCGATAACAGAGCCAAAGCCCAACAAAAATCGCAATTCCGCCCGCAAACAAGAATCCGTAACGCCAGCCAAAGGTGAAGCTGATAAAACCAATCACGATGGGAATCAATGCACCACTTAAGTTGTGGCAAGTATTCCAAATTGACCACCAAAAGCCCCGTTCGCTACGCGAATACCAGTGTGTGAGCACCTTGGCACACGCTGGCCAGCCCCAGCCTTGAAAAAAGGCATTCGCCGTCCATAACAAGATAAAAGCCAACAAGGACGAACTTAAACCAAAAGCCATGTTGATGATGCCCGTGGCTATCAGCCCCAATCCCATGAAATAGCGAGAGCGGGAGCGGTCAATCATCAAACCCGAAACAAATTTTGACACTCCGTAAGTGAGGTAGAACAGCGTACCGAGAAAGCCCAAATCTGAGTAATCTAGCCCTAGCTCACTGAGCATTTGCGGCATCGCAAAATTGAAGCTTTTACGTGTGAGATAGAACACGCCATAACCCACATACATGGAAATCATCAAATGAATGCGCCAGTGGCGATAAGCCTGATCGATTTCCATCGTTCCAATGGGTTGTACCTTGGGTACAATCTTCATATTACTTGTCCTTATTGAGTTTTATCCTAACCAAGCAAGGTAGGAAAAACATGGGAAGGAGTTGTATTCATCTAGGAATATTTCTTAGTTTTTCGCTGGTTATTGAGCGTTTTGTGGGTAAGTTAACAATTATTCGCGTGCCAGTTTGGAAACTGGGCGACGTCATCATTAATTGGCCGCCCAGGGCCGAGACTCGCTCGCTCAATCCTTTTAAGCCTTGTCCACGTACACGCCAGTCGGGAGGTAAACCAATGCCATCATCTTTGACTTCCAAAACCATTTCACTCCCCGGAAACAGGCTAATGTGTACGTGGCTCGCCTTGGCATGCTTGGAGATATTGTTCAGCAATTCCTGCACAATCCGATACAGAGTCACCCGTGTGGTATCGTCCAGCTTTTGGGGATTCACCCCCATATTGAGGCGAACCGTCATACCTTGTTCGGCAAACCGCATTTCTTGCACGAGCTGGCGAATCGCATGTTCTAACCCGAGTTCATCCAAAATATGCGGGCGCAACTGCTTTAAAAGTTGTCGAGTAGATTGATGAATACGCATGGCGAGCGACTGAACGCTGGAAGCCGCTTGCTTGGCTTGATCGTTACTGGCTAAACGTTCAGCGAGCATGGATTGAATTTGAATCGCGGTAATGTTTTGACCAATCTCATCGTGCAGTTCACGGGCAACGGATTTGCGAATCTGTTCTTCAACAGAAACGAGCTGGCGCGCGAGATCTTGCTTCTCACGTAACTCTTTGGCTAAACGGGTGTTCATTTTGTGCAGCAATAAAGAAAGCTGGTGCTGGCGGCTAATGGCGATACCCAGCCCAAGCCCCACAAACGCTTGGCTCGACATAAAAATCAGCAGCTCTTGATCCGAAGAGAATGAACCACTGAACTGACGTGCAGTAGCAAGCAGAATGCAGTTTAAGCTGCTCGCTAACACGCCGCCTTGCCAGCCATAGCGATAGGCAAGAAAAATCGTCGGTAGCAAGATGATCAATAGGGCAAAGGGTTTCATCTGTTCAAGCAACGTCAGCTCGGCCAGCAGCCCTAAGCTGAAAAACAATAAGCTCCACACCAGCATTTTTGGTTTAAGTTTCACATCGTGGTGAATCAGTTGCGGAGAGAGGGGATGCCAAGTTTGGTGACTAAGGTAGTCGGCCACCAGATACAAAAATGGCGTCAGCACAATGCCTCCCGTGAGCGAAGCGATGCTCACGGCAATTAACGTATCCGCCCCCATTTGTAGCGGTTTCGCCAACAAGGTAAAGGTCAGGCCAACCAAAATGGTGTTCAGCAGCACCAGTGCAACGATCAGCAGCAACTTTTGCCAATACAGGTTCAATTTCTGCCAATGCTGGCGGGCAATGGCCGCGGCCAGCCAAACCACCCAAGGCATGAGCAGCATCAAAGGGCTGGACTGTTCTGGGAGCAACACCAAGATCGCGCCAGCCAAAAGCATGTCACTGAGTAACCAAACCCAAGTATGGGTTGAGCGCGCTAATAAATAGACCGCCAAGCGTAAGCCTGTGGGGAAAAGCAGATAGGCTTGTAGTGGATTGTGGCTCAAATATTGGCTGATGTTCCACAGGCTAAATTGACTAATACTGTAGAGAACAAAAGCAAAAATCAGTGGAAACAGCTTCGCCATAGTTAACCTTCTGCGAGCAGATGGTGCTGCAGAGCAAAACGGATCACATCAACGTTATTGCTTAGGTTTAACTTGCTAAGAATGTTGGCTCGATGCACATGAACGGTTTTGTGGCTAAGAAACAACGCTTGCGCTATGTCTTTGACATCTTGGCCTTGCACTAATAAATCAAACACTTCCACTTCACGCTTGGTGAGATCCACGAGCACATTATTGATATCGGGATTACTCAAATTGACCAAAGCATCAGCGCACAAATAGCGTCTGCCAGAGGCAACGGTACGAATGGCACTCACTAGCTCACTCGGGCCGCAACGTTTGGAAAGGTAACCTTGCGCCCCGGCATCTAAGGCTTTTTTCACAAATGAAGCCGAATCATAAATGCTGAGAATGATCGCTTTGAAATTGGGATTATGTTGTCGCAATCGCTCTAGCAGACTCAGCCCATTTTCATCCGGCATCGAAATATCAATGATGGCCACATCGACTGGAGAGTGGGTTAGGGTTTGAAAGGCTTCTTTTGCACTCTCGTATTCACCATGTACCACAATATCTTGCTCAAGGTTGAGTAACTGAGCGAAGCCCGAGCGAACAATGGTATGGTCGTCAATAAGAGCAATCGTAATCATAGTGGCAGTCGCTGAGTAAATTAAAATTCACAAAAGTGTAATGTTTTTGCTGAGCGATGGCTGAGACTTACCGCACGAAGAGTTACTTGTTGATAGAAAAAGCAACATCTCTTCTATTTTTCTATCTCGCCTAAATGTATGACGTGCTTTTTTGTCTTGTTCATTACATCAACGTGTTAGGTATCTCACTGTGGGTAAAGCAACTAAACTTTTGTTTAGCAAAATAGTAACGATCCACTACATTTTATTGGGACAAGATAATTAGCCAATAACCAGAAATGAGTGGCATATGATGAAACCTGTAAATATTGAGTGGAATGTCAATTTAAGGCAGGTTTTCTTTTGCATCGCGAGAGCACTAGATTCCATTGGTATTGATGATCTCAACCATGGTCATAGAGTTGGATACATGGCGTATTCTTGTGCCAAAGCGATGGAATGGAAAGAGGAAGAGTGCCAATTGGTTTTTTCCCTAGGTCTTATTCATGACTGTGGTGTAGCGCAAAAAAGAGACTTCTACCATTTGCTTGATAGTCTAGAGCCGGAGAATGCTCAGCAACACTGTTGGCGTGGTTATGAATTGTTGTCACAGTGCTCACCTCTCGCACTCTTTGCAGATGCCATCTTATATCACCATACTCCGTGGCAAGAGTTGAAGAATATGCCACTTATTGACAGAGATAAGCGATTTGCAGCGCTAATATTTTTAGCGGATCGAGTGGATTACCTGAAGAATCTCTACCCGAGAGATAGCTTTGGCAATGTAACTCAAGAAACTCGCAATCAAGTTTGCCTTGAAATTGGCAGGCTAAGCGGAGTGCTGTTTGAGCGCGATATGGTTCGTGAAATGCAAACGCTACTGAGCAAAGAGTTCATTTGGTTTTCTATGGAGCCTCATCATATTGAAGCGTTAGGCAATAACTTATCGCCAACGCCATTTTTTGAGCAAAAGTTAAGCACTGATGAGGTGATGTCGATCGCCATTCTGATGGCGAATATAGTTGATGCGAAAAGCCAGTTTACTTTTTACCACTCACAGAAAGTAGCGGAAATTAGCCAGCGATTAGCTCAAGAGCTGGGGTTAGACACCGATACGCAAAAAGCACTCTATTTAACTGGGCTGGTGCATGATATTGGCAAGCTACACACCCCTGAGCATATTTTGCATAAACCCGATAAGTTAAATGAGAGTGAGTATCTCTGTGTTCAGCGCCACTCTACGGATTCAATATACATTCTGAGAATGATGTTAGGGAAATCAATGATCTGTGAATGGGCTGGTAATCACCATGAGCGGCTAGATGGGTCTGGATATCCGAGAGGACTACAAGACCTTCAAATTGATTTACCTTCGCGCATTATTGCGGTTGCTGATGTTTTTCAGGCTTTAACTCAAGCGCGCCCATACCGTGGCAGAATGTCTCTCCAGGAAGTAATAAATATCATGGCTCATGAAGTGAGTTGCGGGCGGTTAGATAGTAAAGTGTTTGAAGTCATATTAAATAATGATAAAGCGTTTTATGAGCTTTCTATTAAAGAAAGAGCCAATGAGTGGGTAGCCTAGAATTAGGATATCTCCTTTATTGAAATGGTTATGCTGCGCTTTTGTTGAATAAATAAATCCGGTGCTTTGCACCGGATTTATTTTTATCTGTTCTTTTTATTTGTCTTTAGTCATGGCCAGTAGGCCAATTGAGACGACGGCAACCCCAAGGAAACCGGCCAGAATGATTACCGGCATTGCGCTGTAACCCAGCACGTGCCAAAAAACCGATTCAAGAGTACTCATAGTGGCTCTCCTTATTGCCAGCCTTCAACACCATGCATGTCGGGTAGGTTATGCGCGATACCTTTATGACAGTCAACACAAGTTTTCTCGCCAGAGGCTAATGCTGTAGAGTGCTGTTGTACTGCACGGCTACTTTGCTCAGAAAAATCCATGTAGTTAAACTGGTGACAGTTTCGACATTCCAATGAATCGTTCTTCTTCAACCGAGCCCATTCACGCTCCGCTAAGTGGGCGCGACGTGCTTGGAACTTCTCTTGCGTATCTATTGTACCAATAAAGTGAGCCACCAATTCTTT
>JBOFIW010000642.1:0-1506 GCA_051650365.1 Vibrio sp.
CAATGATGCCCTGTGGCAAATCGGTTTGGTAAACGATGATACTTTCCAGCCTAACGCGAGGCTCGTACTTGGCCACCGATTCAGCAATCGAGACTTTCAGACCTTGCACTTCCCATTGCGGCTTGTCGATATACTCTAATGCATCGGCCGCGTAGTCCGGCATGTAAATCCGTTCACCTTTCCCCGTGTACACAATCATAAAAAGCGACTGCTTAATATCGGACACCAAATCGGTATTTCGTCCGCTCGCTGCAAATTTGAGTGAGTAGGTCATGCGCACCCCGTTTGAATTCGTTTGAAATCCGGTTTGAATGAGTTTGAATAAAAATATTCGAGCATTCACACCAGATTGAAATTAAACACCCTTAGAATCGCTCTGAGAGCGTTTTGTTATTTTATTGATTTGCACTGGAGGTTGGTCTACCTTCAGCGTCATTGTGGGTATGGCTAATCACAGCGACCGTTACCCCATTAATGGTGACGCTGCCTTCCATGGTTGCGCCGCTACTCATCACTGCTGCACCACCCGTTGTACTGCCATATCCCGCCGCCCCGACAAGTCCAGTAAATGTCGCACTTTTTTGTCCCGTTAAGGTGTCTATCAAGGTGGTGGCTTTTATGACTTTGAGTGTGTCATTGAGCGTGGTAGAGCCGGTCACTTCCAGTTTGGCGTCAATCAATACCTTGTCGGGATTGACAGTGATGGCTGGTGTTCCACCGCCAATCTTGAGTACGCCTGTTTGGGTTGACTGGTCATACTCTAAAAGCGTGCCGTCTTTAAACTGAACTCCAAACTTATCCACGTTTGCGATATACGGCTTGGCTGACTTGTTTGCCATGGAGCCAAGGACATAGCCAGACATCATCGAACCACTGGGGATGAATAGGCACAACACTTGCTCGCCGACTTCTAAGTTGCACGAGATGCTCACGATTTTGCTGCGCATCCCCAAAACCGGAAGCCAGTCCGATTCGGGGTATGGCAGTCCAGGGAACGTGACCTTCACGCGCCGCAGCTCGGCATCAACGATACTGACCTCCCCAATGCACACCAGTTTTCGCAGCATCGAGAGCAGATCACTGAGCTTGTTTTTTATCTCTGCCAGTTTGTTAAACATGCCGCCTCCTAACGCAGTATCCGGCTTAGCGCACCAGAGCCGAATCGAGACAGCGCCTGCGCAGCCGTACGGATAGGCCTTGGTGTTTGTGGCACTGCGCCACCGACAAAGCCAGATTCAAATCCACTGATGGCCATTTCAACCGCATCAGGACCATCATCATGGCCACGTGGAAACTCTAGGAACATTTGGCGCAGCAGCGTCTGAGTCTCCAAGAACTGGATAAGTCCGTTCTCTACTTGAGAAGAGAGAGACTTGATCCGCACCTGCTTATTGCCGCCTTTGAACTCACGAACCGGAAGACGTACACCTTTCTTCTTGGCGTAGCGCATCACTTCTTTTTTGTAGATCTTCTGGAAGGCGACCGTTTCAAACATCACAAAAGACG
>JBOFIW010000643.1:0-1335 GCA_051650365.1 Vibrio sp.
CAATGATGCCCTGTGGCAAATCGGTTTGGTAAACGATGATACTTTCCAGCCTAACGCGAGGCTCGTACTTGGCCACCGATTCAGCAATCGAGACTTTCAGACCTTGCACTTCCCATTGCGGCTTGTCGATATACTCTAACGCATCAGCCGCGTAGTCCGGCATGTAAATCCGTTCACCTTTCCCCGTGTACACAATCATAAAAAGCGACTGCTTAATATCGGACACCAAATCGGTATTTCGCCCGCTTGCTGCAAATTTGAGTGAGTAGGTCATGCGTACCCCGTTTGAATTCGTTTGAAATCCGGTTTGAATGAGTTTGAATAAAAACATTCGAGCATTCACACCAGATTGAAATTAAACGCCCTTAGAATCGCTCTGAGAGCGTTTTGTCATTTTATTGGTTTGCGGTGGAAGTTGGTCTGCCTTCAGCATCATTGTGGGTATGGCTAATCACAGCGACCGTTACCCCATTAATGGTGACCGAACCTTGCAGTGTTGCGCCGCTGCTCATCACTGCCGCGCCTCCAGTGGTACTGCCGTAACCCGCCGCGCCCACCAAACCAGTGAAGGTGGCCGTTTTCATTCCCGTCAACGTATCCATCAAGGTGGTGGCTTTGACGACCTTGAGCGTATCAAGAAGCTCAGTGGCTCCGGTCACTTCCAGTTTGGCATCAATCAGTACCTTGTCGGGATTGACAGTGATGGCTGGTGTTCCACCGCCAATCTTGAGTACGCCTGTTTGGGTTGACTGGTCATACTCTAAAAGCGTGCCGTCTTTAAACTGAACCCCAAACTTATCCACGTTTGCGATATACGGCTTGGCTGACTTGTTTGCCATGGAGCCAAGGACATAGCCAGACATCATCGAACCACTGGGAATGAATAGGCACAGCACTTGCTCGCCGACTTCTAAGTTGCACGAGATGCTCACGCTTTTGCTGCGCATCCCAAGAACCGGAAGCCAGTCCGATTCGGGGTATGGCAGCCCAGGGAACGTGACCTTCACGCGTCGCAGCTGCGCATCAACGATGCTGACCTCCCCAATGCACACCAGTTTTCGCAGCATCGACAGCAGATCACTGAGCTTGTTTTTTATCTCTACCAGTTTGTTAAACATGCCGTCTCCTAACGCAGTATCCGGCTTAGCGCACCAGAGCCGAATCGAGACAGCGCCTGCGCAGCCGTGCGGATAGGCCTTGGTGTTTGTGGCACTGCGCCACCGACAAAGCCGGATTCAAAGCCACTGATCGCCATTTCAACCGCATCAGGGCCATCATCATGGCCACGTGGAAACTCTAAGAACATTTGACGCAGCAGCGTTTGGGTTTCTAAGA
>JBOFIW010000644.1:0-3968 GCA_051650365.1 Vibrio sp.
ATTCTGAAAGGTATGGGCGAACTTCACCTAGACATCAAAGTAGACATCCTTAAGCGTACTTACGGTGTTGAACTTGAAGTGGGTGCTCCTCAAGTTGCTTACCGTGAAACTATCACTAAAGCAGTTGAAGATAGCTACACGCATAAGAAACAGTCTGGTGGTTCAGGCCAGTTCGGTAAGATCGATTACCGTATCAAGCCAGGAGAGCAAAACTCTGGTTTCACCTTCAAGTCAACGGTAGTTGGTGGTAACGTTCCTAAGGAATTCTGGCCAGCAGTTGAGAAAGGCTTCAAGTCTATGATGGACACCGGTACTCTTGCTGGCTTCCCTGTACTTGACGTTGAAGTTGAACTGTTCGACGGTGGCTTCCACGCAGTTGACTCATCTGCAATCGCATTTGAAATCGCAGCGAAAGGCGCATTCCGTCAGTCAATTCCAAAAGCGGCTCCTCAGCTTCTTGAACCAATCATGAAAGTGGATGTGTTCACTCCTGAAGATCACGTTGGTGACGTTATCGGTGACTTGAACCGTCGTCGTGGCATGATCAAAGACCAAGAAATGGGTCTGACAGGCGTGCGTGTTAAAGCTGACGTTCCACTATCTGAGATGTTCGGTTACATCGGTTCTCTACGTACAATGACTTCTGGTCGTGGTCAGTTCTCTATGGAGTTCTCTCACTACTCAGCATGTCCAAACAACGTAGCTGAACAAGTAATTGCTGAAGTTAAAGAGCGTAACGCGAAGAAGTAATTCTTTGTTTTAAAGCTTTAAAAAGCCCCGTAAGTGAAAGCTTACGGGGCTTTTGTTTTGTGCATAAGATAACTTTGTTTGCATACTCCGATGACCAGTCTCTGAGTATGAATTAAAAGTTAAGCCGTGTGTTTATTCTTCCCACACCACCAATTGACCTTTAGGCCAATTTTGGCCGATATCGTGGTATTTTTTTTCTAATACATGGCGTTTGATTTTGAGTGTTGGCGTCAAAATACCGCTATCAATACTCCACGGCTCTTTGATCATCAGTACGCCTTTGATCTGCTCGTGAGATTCTAATTCTGTGTTCATGCGAGAGATGACTTTTTGAACAGTACGCTCATAACGAGTGCGATCAAAATCTGGAAACTGGTGGGGTATGACTAGCAATATCGGAGCTGGTAACCCTGAACCAATTAAACACATCATCTCGACTCGGCTGTACTCAAATAGCTTTTTCTCTATGGGAACAGGAGCGACAAATTTGCCTTTTGCTGTCTTGAATGTGTCTTTTTTACGACCTTGAATGGTCAAATAACCTTCGCTATCAATTGAACCTATATCGCCAGTGTGTAGCCATCCTTCATTATCAAAGCTTTCGGCTGTTGCGGTGTCATTTTTATAATAACCCGCAAATAAGCCTTTACTGCGTACCATTATCTCTTCATCTGCCGCAATTTTAAGTTCAATGCCCGGGCCGGCATTGCCCACGGTACCAATTTTATTAGCGCGGAATGGATAGTTAATGGTGCTGTAAGCAAAGGATTCTGTCATCCCCCATGCTTCCGTGATGTTCAGTCCAACACTACGATACCATTCGAGTAATGCAGGAGAGACTGGTGCCGAACCACAGCCTAATACTCTAGCTTGATCAAGCCCTAAACCATCGGCCAATTTACGTTTGATTAGTGAGTTGATGAAAGGGATTTTGAGTAGAATGTTGAGCTTTTTCGGCGGTAATTTATCTTGAATTCGCTGTTGGAACAGAGTCCATAAACGAGGCACAGAGATGAAAAGTGTCGGACGGTGCATTTTGACATCTTCGATAAAGGTATCGAGAGATTCTGGAAATGCGGTCAGTACGCCGCCAATGATCGATGAACCAAAAATATAGACTCGCTCAGTAATATGAGCGAGCGGCAAATAAGAGAAGAGGCGATCGCCTTCTTGAATACCAATATGATTAATTAGTTGTTGGGCTGACCAAGTAAACGCACCATAGGTGAGCATCGCTCCTTTAGGCTGTCCGGATGTGCCTGAGGTATAAACGATCGACATTAGTTTGTCATCAAAGTGGATTGGTCGTTCTTCACTAGGCTGATGCTGTTTGATCAGTGTTTGAAACTCATATTGGCATTTGGCCGCCGAGGGATAAGGGAGCGAGATACTGATGAGGTTGGAACGCTCTGCTAAAACATGCGCGGTGGCTTTATTATCATCCAGTTTGCCGACGATCAGGATTTTACTTTCACTGTGCTCAAGGCAGTAATCTATAGTCTCACTGCCTGCGGTCGGGAAGATAGGCACACTGATATAGTCCCCGAGCATCATGGCTAGATCGCAAATAAACCATTCAGCACAATTTTTAGAAATAAGCGCAATTCTATCTCCTGGAACAGCCCCTAGAGCACGTAGAGCAGAGACAAGGCGTAGCGCGTGATCGGCTACTTCTGCGTAGGTAAACTCGACAAATTGACGATTAATGATTTGCTTTAAGTACACCTCATTTGGGCGCTCTTGAGCCCAACGGAGTAACATTTCATTGGGGGGAGGGAGAGCACAAGGAGGGTGATTGAATTGATGTTGTTGGATCATTCGCAAACTCCTAGTTTGTTATTTTTATGTTAATTCATCGTAAACGGTAGCATGAACAGATCGGAGCATCGAACCTTTTTGCTCTAGATAGGAAGAAATCTTGTAAATCTGTTGTTGGGATCAAACAGATTGAGCACATGATTAGTGTGTTATGCCACAGTCTTTAGGATCCAATTCTGGGAAACGTTCGATGATGATCTTCAACTCTTCTTGGTTCTCGCGTAGTGCATTAACGCAGTAGCGATCAAGTTTGCCTTCATAGACCATTTTTTCTAGCTCTAACAGAGCATGGGGAATGGATTGCGCCTGCTTGTATGGACGATGAGTGGTTAAAGCATCAAAAATGTTGGCTACGGCGATGATTCGAGCGGAAATAGGAATTTGGTCGTTCATCAGGCCAAAAGGGTAACCGCTACCGTCTAAAAACTCGTGATGATAGGCCACAATCTCACGAAGTACTGCTAAGCAAGGATGGTGAGGTGTTCCTAATTTCTCAATCAAATCATTGAGTAGTTCGATTCCTAGTTCTATGTGTTGATGTAGTTGTTGCCGTTCGTTGCTGATTAATGTTGAGTTTTTTTGTAACAGCGTCGCAGGCAAAGCTAATTTACCAATATCATGGCATGTTGCAAATTGGCTGATGTTTTCGATCAGTTCATCATCAAGGGCATACAGATCGGCGATCTCTGTAGCAATAATACGAGCATAGCGGCTGATCCGTTCTTTGTGTTGTTTGATGTGTAGCCAGTGTTCTGGCGATTGCGATTCAATATGGTGTACATGATCAATAAGATGATGAATTAGCACATATTCACCACAGATAGATTGTTGAATAAGGGTGAAATAAGGTTGTAATTGTTCAATTACACGACTTGAAAAATAATGATTAACGGAAGAGTTGAAAAATAGAAAGCCGATAAAGTGTTGCTGGTCAAAAACCGGTTTGACCAATGAAGAGCAATATTGCTGTTCTAGTAGCCAGAGGTTGTGGCGAGTATGGCTTTTTAACTGATTGGACATATCGTTAATAATGCGTATTGAGCCTGACTCTTTGATCTGCTGTAGTGAGGGCAGTTCAGCAAGCCGCAGCTCATAGTGCACAAACTCATGGCTAGCCGGAGAGCTGTCTGCGCAAGTTTTAATCGAGTCGTTTTCCTCGTCGTACAGAGCAAAGGAGACTCGTTGAATATCAGGAAGATCAATTCGCATTTTATCGAGCATACTTATTAAGTAAGTATTTAGCGAACCCACTGACGGGTAATAGCGAAATCGACTGACTTTGGCTTGCATCTGCATATCATCGCTCTCCTTGTGAACTACTCATTTAGTTTAGACAAGGATACGGATGTTGACGAATCAGAGCCGTGCTTTTCTCTGTTTTAGACCAAGCCGCTGATAAA
>JBOFIW010000645.1:0-10557 GCA_051650365.1 Vibrio sp.
ATCAGGTTCGAGTGGGGTCGCCATTGGTTTACGCAGGCGTACATCAAGACGGTTTTTCGGGCGCGGTACAAGTGGATGCGCACACGCGCCTTATCACTCAAGCCTTTGGTAAAGCGCTCAAGTTTCCGGTGTATCAGTCTGTCGGTGCATTCACGCGCATGATGGACATTCCGCAACGTCAATTCCTCGGCCTAAGCCGAGACAACCAAACGGAAGTTCATGACGTGATCGGCGACTTCTGGAGCGAGGTGCTGCAATGAGCAATCAACCCATGGCTACTCAGCGCCCAGATTTCAGGCTGGACGGTTCAACCGTTTACGCCTGCCAAGAGGTGGCTAGTTATTTAAAGCCAATACTGGAAAGCGCTGGCGAGCGCGAAGTAGATAAGGTGCAAACCATTGAGCGTCACATCGGCCGCTTCAACACGCCAGCGGATGTAAAGCGATGGATTGCCAATCGTGATGGCGGGATCCGTATTGCTGCGCTCAGTGTTGGCGGATTTGAGAGCATTGGTGGTCGATTGGTTGGAGCGGTCAGCATGGTGGCTTATGTGTTCACTACTGACGTGTGGGGCTACGCCAAAGACACTAGAGCTGAAGTGATTGTTAGCAAGCTGGTCAAAGCCCTAACGCGCAAAGGCTCGACGCCCACCGCGTATTCTCGGGCGCAAAACTTTCGCGCCAGCAATCTTTACACCTCGGAGCTGGACGAGATGGGCCTAGCGCTATGGACAGTGGAATGGTCACAGCAGTGGTATCTCGATGTGCCGATTGACCCATCCACACTGGATGATTTTATTACCTTTGGTTTGCGTGGCGATGTGGCCGATGGCGCGCCGGCGATTGAAGGTGAAGTAACACTACCGCAAGGGGAATGAAAATGTTGATGGTTATTCAACCGACCAATCCGGCTGTAAAGGTGCGCAAAGAGAATGGCGAGCACCTCGCTGTTGGCGGCGAAGAAGTGAAGCATAGCGCGTTTTGGGTGCGTCGAATCAAAGACGGCGACGTGAAAAAACTTAACGAAGAGCAAGCAACAGCGTGGCGAAAAGCCATTGCGGATGCCAAGAAAAAAGCTCAAGCGGAAGCCAAAAAGGCGGCAGCAAGCGCCGCTGAAGCGAAAGGAGAATAACAATGGCCTTGGGTAGTATTCCTAACGACATTAAAACACCGCTGTTCTACATGGAGTTTGACAATAGTCAGGCTCTGTCAGGTACGCCAGCGCAAACCCACAAAGTGTTGGTGATCGGCCAGCAACTTGCTGCAGGTGCGGCAACGCCACTAACGCTGAATCGCATTGGTGCTAGCGAAAGCGAAATGGACAGCTTGTACGGCAAAGGCTCAATGATGTCGCTGATGCTAAAGCGCTTTCGGAGCGCAAACAGCTACACCGATGTTTATGCTCTTGGCGTGATGCCATCCGGCGGAGTGCAAGCGAAAGGTGAAATTCAGGTGTCGGTCACTGTCGCCAAGGCGGGGGTAATTTACCTGCTGGTCAATGGCGAGTCAGTTCAGATCACAGTAAGTCAAGGTGATGATGCGGCTGCTATTGCCGATGCGATTGTGACTGCGATTAACGATGATGCAGACCTTCCCGTCACTGCTGCGATTAAAGCGGCTTCTACATCCACGGTGGAGTTGACCTGTAAGTGGGCTGGACAAACAGGCAACGGCATTGACGTGCGCTACAACTATTACGATGGCGAGTATCTGCCTGGTGGCGTTCAGTTAGCGATCACTGCAATGGCAGATGGCGCTGGTACGCCAGACATGGATGACATCGTCAACGCTATTCCAGATGAGTGGTACAACCACATTGTTATGCCGTTTAACGACACGTCAAGCATGAACACTCTGCGCGATGAGCTGGTCACGCGCTGGGGTCCGCTGGTGATGATGGAAGGCATTGCTTATACCGCGTTTCGCGGCACGTATGCCGAAACGGGATCGTTCGGTGATGCGCGTAATGACTTTTTGTTTACCTGCTTGGGCACTAACAAATCGCCTCAGGCGCCGTTTGAATGGTCGGCGGCTTATGCGGCGGTAGGCTCGTACTATCTAGCCATTGACCCTGCTCGCCCACTGCAAACGCTAGTGTTGAAAGGCATTTTGCCACCGGCTAAAGAAGACCGCTGGCCGCAGTTCCCAGAGCGTAATAACTTGTTGGGCGATGGTATTGCAACTTACACCGTCACTGCCGGTGATGAAGTGGCTATTGAGCGCGAAGTGTCAATGTATCGAGTTAACTCGTACGGCGACCCCGATCCAAGCTATATGGACATCACCACCCCTGCGACGCTGGGCTATATGCGTTATTCAATGCGCAACATGGTGACCAATCGCTACCCTCGGCACAAGCTGGCGGGTGATGATGTGCTGGATACGCTGGAGCCAGGTCAGCCCGTTGTGACGCCAAAGCTCATGCGTCTTGCAATTATTGAGCTTGCTTCGAATGACTGGGTGCCGAAAGGTTTAATGGAAGATTTAAGCGGATTTAAAGACACGCTGAGTGTTTATCGCGATAGCAGCGATGTGAACCGACTCAACTGTGTATTTAATCCAAACCTCGTTAATCAGTTGCGCGTATTCGCGGTGCTGAATCAGTTCAAGCTGTAAGGAGTAACAATCATGGGACAAGTGCTGGGTGAAGTCACCATTCGTTCGAATGGCAAACAATTGAAAACCAAAAAAGGCGCCACGCTCAATCCGGGCGGCTATCGCCGAACCTCTCATATGGGGCCGAACGGTAAGATTTGGGGCAAGTCCAAAGAGACCGTCGCGGCCACAATTGCGGTAGTTATTGCTGCAGATGAAGATGTTGACGTGTTGGAAATCAACGCCATTAGTGACGCCACCATTACGTGGGAAGGCGATAACGGCGTCGATTACATGATGACCGGCGCATCGCCACAGGATGTGTTCACGTTGAGTGACTCTGGCGAAATCTCCGGCACGTTCGAAGGTAACCCAGTGGAGCGCGTGTAATGGCGATCATGACGTTCAATCTCGAGCATGGTCTCAAGGTGGGTGAAAGCACCCACCTTGAAGTTGGCCTGCGTGAGCTGGCCTCCGGCGATTATATTGATGCGCAGTTGGCGGCTGAGAAAGTGATCGTGCACGAAGGTGCTGCGGTGGCTTACACCTCCGATGTAATGTACGGCCTTGAGTTGCTGGTGCGCCAAGTTGAGTACATTGGTGCGGTTAAGGGGCCTGTGTCTGTTAAAGAGTTGCGCAAGCTGCATCAAGATGACTTTAAGTTGCTGCAAGAAAAAGCGGCCGAGCTTGACGCGATGATTGTAAAGGAGCTTGCCGCACGGGGGCGATCTTAAACTGATGGCGGAGGTTGCTGAGAGCTTGCAGCTTGCTCTCAGCAGTCGCTTCCCCATCAGCTCTACTCAACTCATGCCGCTTCGCAGGCTGCTGCGCATCTACAATAAGCTGAAGGATATGCACAATGGCCCAGCAACTTAAAACCGACATCATCCTCAATCTCGCGGGCAACCTCGCGGCCAAAGCCAAGCAGTATGGCGCATCAATGAGTGACTTTGCGCGCAAGAATGAGCGTGCGATGACGCTACTCAAAACTTCCACCGCCGCCGCCGGTCGCGGCATTGACTCACTCGGCAATCGATACATTGGACTTGCTACCGCGATTGCGACTGGAGCCACAGTGCGCAATGTTGCTGCGCTAGAAGCGCAAATGGTGCGCATCGGTACTAACGCCAAGCTCTCTAGCGATCAGGTCGCTCTGCTCACCAAGCAGCTCGAAGCGATGTCAGTGCAAAAAGATATCCGCATCGGGACTGAGCAGTTAGCGTCTGGCGTTGACGTACTGCTCGGAAAGACGGGCGACTTTGAATTTGTGCAAGAGAACCTTGAGAACATGGGCTTGTTCATGCAAGCGTTTGGGGCGGATGCTCAATCCACCGGCGCGCTGTTTGCTCAGTTCCGTGAGAAAGGTATTCGAGATGCCAAAGACGTAATGAACACGATTGATGATCTCTATGGTCAGTTTGCGATCGGCAGCGTCAGCGTTAAAGATTTGGCGGGCATCTCTGAGCAGCTATTTGCAACTTATCGCGGAAGCGGTCCTGCGGCTATCTCTCAAATGTCAGCATTGGTTCAACTATTTGCTAAGGCCAAGGGTAATGCTAACGAGTCACTCACGTCGATTCAGGGCGTGTTTGCAACGTTTAGTGATAAGAAAAAAGTCGAGTTCCTGAATCGGCAAGGCATCGAAGTATTCAAAAAAGGCACCACGGAACTGCGAGAGCCTGTTGAGCTTCTGCTTGAGGTGCTGGATAAAGCAAAGAACGACCCGCTCAAGCTTGGCGATGTTTTCGACCAGACCAGTCTGCAAGGCTTGGCATCGCTTTACTCTCAAGAAAATAAAGACTTGCTGCTCTCGATGATTAGCGGTACGGCGGAAATGGGCGCAACCCAACAAGCTGCGGCCAAGAACGCCGCTACTTTGAACGCTGCCATAACCTCACTGAACAATAGCTTTAATAAGTTTGCCAACGAACGCTTGGCTGAGCCGATTCAAGAGCTAGCCGATGCGATTAACTCTGTCGATGAGGAAACCATTCAAAACTGGCTCAAGTGGGGCGAAGCGGCGCTGTGGGTTGTCGGCGGCCTAGTTGCTGCTAAAAAAGGTTTGGACATGGCCTCTAGCATTAAAGATCTGTTCGGCAAAAAGCCCGGCTCTGGCGCTGGGGGTGGGTTTGCAGATATGGGTGTAATGCCAGTGTATGTAGTCAACATGTCTGGTGGCGGAATGGGTGGAGCTGTAGGTGGATTGCCAGAAGAGCTTGGCGGCAATAGCAAAGCGGGCAAGAAAAGCAAGTGGAGCAAGCTAGGATCGGCCGCTAAAACTGGCGCGTCTGCTTTGTTGATGTATCCAGCTATTGATGCCATTGCTGACGCCGTGATTGGCGATACAAGCTTCGGCAAATGGGCCAAGGCTACCACTCTTGGCGATATGTTTCCTGGTGTTTTTGGCGAGAAAAGAAATGATGCTAAATACAATATCGACCCAATAACCCCTCCATCTTATATGACCGCAGGTTATGGAGGCCAAGGAGGAAGCTATTTGGGCAATAGTTACATGGCAGGCCAAATTGGCGGCGAGATGAAACTAAAAGTCGAGGTGTCAGATGATCGCGTAAAGGTCACGCCATCTTACCTGCCTCCTGGCTTTAAAATTGATCCGGACATGGGCGTAAATTAAAGGTGCTGTAAATGTCATTTGAAGACCGTTTAACCGCCTCGTTTCGTGGCGTTGAATTTTTACTCGAAGAGGCTGAAGGTAACAGCGGACGCCGTGCTATTCCCCACGCCTACCCGAAGCGTGAAAGCGGCTGGACAGAAGACAACGGCAAGGTGCTCACTAATGAGCGCATTACAGGTCGAGTTGTTGGCGATAACTACCTTGATCAGCTTTCCGCATTGCTAGAAGCGCTAAACCAATCAGGACCAGGCGAGTTTATTCACCCGTGGTTTGGTGTGCGAAAGGTTCAGGTCGGCGGCGTGTCGCACAGACTGGTTAACCGCATTGACGGAACGGCAACGGTCAGCTTTGAGGTGTTTGAGGTTGGCGAGAACTTATTCCCCAGCAGCAAGCAAGACACCAGTGGCCAGCTGGCGCAAGATGCGGAGGCCGCTCAGCAGTCGGTTGAGCAGGCGTTTGAAAAAAGCTATGACGCATCAGTCATTGAGGGCATGGGCGCTGCCGTTGATCAGTTTCTTGATGATTTGGATGAATTCACTCGTGGCTTGCCGTCTCTGCCATCCGAGCTTCGCGAGTGGACAGATCGCTTGCAGCGAGTCAAGGATTCGGTCGGTAAGCTGCTCGCGTATCCAGGAGAGCTGGCGCGCGAGGTGATGGGGCTGCTTGAAGATGCGAAAAGCGTTGTCAAAGACCCTATTCGCTCGCTTGAAGTTTACGATAATGTTGAGCGTCGTTGGCAAGGCATGCGTGCAGAGCTGGCGGTGACGGGCGGTCTGTCTCGGTCTGTGGTTAGCGAGGACGGTAAAGCCAGTTCGGTTTCTGGCATTTCAAGCGCTCAAAAAGAAGCAATCGCGCTTGCGAATGCGGAGGCGTTCAAAGCGTTGGCTCTGCGGTCGGCGGCGGTTGGGAAAGCTTCGGCCATTTCGCAGTCTGATTACGACTACTCTCTGGTTGATCAGGCTGAAGAAATTGGCTCGTTGTCTGGCTCTGAGCGTAATGCCATTCTGACTGGTCAACAGTTAAAAGCCATCGGATATCAGCTCGCGTCGTTAATCTCAGAGCTGGCGGCGGATGCGGTCGAAGCTGGTGAATCATCGCTGTGGCGCTCCTTGCGATCATTGCGCCAGTCTGTTCTGCTGGATGCGCGAGAGCGCGCCGAAAAGTTGCCTCAGCTCAGCATCTATCATCCATCCACCACGGTGCCAGTGGCGCTGATTGCTTGGCAGCAAACGGGCGACACAGAGAATCGCAATGCGATTGTGCGCCGCAATGGTTTTGCCAACCCAGCGTTTATTCTGCCCAGTCAAAGCGTGGAGGTGATCAGTGAGTGATGTTGTTACCCTGCGCGCTGGCGGCAATCTTTATCAAGGCTGGACGAAAATCAGCGTGACGCGATCGCTTGAGGCGATGTCGGGCTCGTTCGATCTGGAATTGACATACAAATGGCAAGGTTCATCCGATCGTTACCGCGCTTTCATGAAGCCTATTCAGCAAGGTGCGGCCTGCATTGTTGAGATTGGCGATGACCGTGTGATCACTGGTTACGTTGATGACTGGGTGCCAAGCTACGACGACAAGCAAGTGATTATTTCCGTCTCTGGTCGTGATAAAACCTCCGACTTAATTGATTGCTCTGTCGTCTATCCTTCTGGTCAGTTTGCCAATCAAACTCTGGAGCAAATCGCTCGCACTGTTTGCCAGCCATTTGGCATCAAGGTGATCATCAATACCGATATTGGCGATGCGTTTCAGCGCGTACAGATCGAGCAAGGCGAAACGCCGTATGAGTTACTGAGCCGCTTGGCGCGCCAGCGTGGCGTGCTGCTCACCAGCGATGCGTTCGGCAATCTTGTGATCACTCGTGCCAGTAAGCAGCGTGCTGGGTACTCTTTGGTGCTTGGCCAGAACGTTAAGGCGGCGCGTGGCCGTTTCAGTTGGCGCAATCGTTACAGTAACTTCATTATCAAGGCGTCAGGCGCAGCGTTCGGAATGTGGGACGATTCGCATCCGCAGTCGGTCGGCGGCATTAAAGCTGAAGTTCTGGACTCTGAGATTGGGCGCTATCGTCCGATGATTATCGTCAATGAGGAGATCGCCACTGCAGATGGTGCGTCACGCCGTGGCCAGTGGGAGCGTCAGCGCAGTATTGGTCGCTCAAATAGCGCTGAATTCACCGTGGTTGGGTGGAGAGCGACAGAGACAGGTAAGGTATTCGATTTTAATCAAATCGTACCGGTGCGTGACGAGATCATTGGATTGAATGAGGACATGCTCGTCAATACCATTATGTTTAGCGAGGATGACGCTGGCCGTTTGGCTGTCATTGGCGTGGTTCGTCCTGACGCACTGGACATTCCTGCGCAAGCCGAGAAATCAAGCTCCGCAGGAGGTTCGTTGTGAGTGAAATAATGAAGCGCTATGTCGATAAGGCGCTAATGCCGCTTCGCCGCCGCATTTATTCTATGGTAGGCCGCGCCCTAGTGACGGGAGTTGTTGAGGGCTTGCAGCGCCAAAACCTACAACTGCAAATCGAGAATGACGAAGCGGTGGATGATATCGAGCGCTTCCAAAACTACGGCATGACCTCCTATCCGCCAGTGGGCAGTGAGGCCGTTGTAATGGCGCTCAAAGGCAGCCTAGATCAGCGCGTGGCCGTGGCGGTGGAGAAAAAAGATTTAAGGCCAAAAGGTGAGCAAAACGATGTGATCGTGTATCATGCCGAAGGTCATCAAATCCGCCTTACCTCTAGCGGCCAAATCATCGTCACAGCAACTGACGTTATTTTTGAAGCGGCCAGCTCCTTCACTATTATCTCCCCAGAAACTTTGATTCAAGGCCCTTTGCATGTGACAGGTGGAATTTCTACCGACCTTGGGATTTTTGCGACTGGTGGCATTACATCATCCAGCGTTGTTGGCGGCTCAGATTTAACCGCAGGCAATGTCAGCTACCTAGGTCATAAACACAGAGACGCAGAGAACAGGCTTACAGGTATACCAACACTAGGATAGTTATGAGCAGCATCTTGCTGAACATGTTGGAAAGCACTGGAGTCATCATCGAGGGCGAAGTTCCTGAGCAATCAGTAGCCGCCCTCGTTTTGATCTCACTGTTTACTGACGCCAGAGCGGAAAGCTCAGACACCATTCCAGATGGAACCGCAGACCAGCGCGGCTGGCCGGGGGATTCATTTTATGATGCAGCTTGGGGTTCCAAGCTTTGGCTTTTGTATCGAGAGAAGTTAACCACTGAGGTGCGCAACCGTGCTGTTAAGTACGCAGAAGACGCGTTAGCGTGGATGACGAAGGACTCAGGCACGGGAAAGCTGGCTAAAAGCGTGACGGTTGGCGGTTCAATTCCAAGGTTTCAAACCTTGGCGTTAACCATCACGATCACAAAGCCAGACGAAACCGAGCTGACTTTAACTGTATCCAAACGATGGGAGGCGCAAAGTGCCCTATAGCACTCCAACGCTACGACAACTGATTGAGACGGGTTTAATCGACATTGAAGCCTCGTTAGATCAGGTGCTGCCGAAGTTCGGCATTGAGCAAGCGCTTAACGTGGCGGTCAGCGGCGCGATCCGCGATCTGTACGATTATCAGACTTGGATTGTGCGCCAAATCATCCCAACGTCAGAGAGCGACGAGCAAACCATTATTGACACAGCTCGCACGGAGGGCGTGATCCGCAAACTGGCCTCTGCTTCGGCAGGGCCTGTCACTTTCACAGGAAATACACCAATTCCGGTTTCCACTGTGATGACGCATCAAGATGGGCGCTCATATCGAGTGACCTCATCGGCTGCGCCATCCGGTGGCTCTGTGGTGGTGCAAATCCAAGCCGAAGAGACGGGCGCGAGTTACGACTTGCCAGCAGGCCAACAGCTTACTCTTGCTCAAGCTGTCACAGGTGTTCGGCCTGTCGGCATCACAGGTGAAATTTCAGGCGGTGCCGATATCGAGCCTGTCTCTCAAGTGCTAGAGCGTTTACTGTTCCGTAAGCGCAATCCGCCTATGGGTGGCGCTCCACATGACTATGTTGCGTGGGCGCGTGAGGTTGAGGGCGTCACGCGCGCTTGGGCGGTGGATTTTTACCAAGGGCCGTCAACCGTGGGCTATGCGTTCGTGTTTGATGAGCGAGATGACATTTTGCCGACGGCAACAGATCGGCTTGCGATGCAGCAGTATATCTATCGTCATTCAGACCCTGCTACTCGCGCTGATGTTGGTAGGCCTGCTGGCATTGAAGCGATTGATATTCCTCTTACGCTCAAAGTCACCAATCTAAGCATTCAGTTGACGCCGGATACCGAAGAGAACCGCACCGCTGTGCAAGCTAGCCTCGATGCTTACTGGCGCACCTTGTCGCCTGGTTCAGCCTTGGTGTTGAGTAAAGTGCGCACGGCCATCGGTGAAGTCGATTCAGTGAGTGACTATATCCTCGATTTGTCTGCTGACGTGCCATCCACCGCTAAAGAACTGCATGAGCTAGGAGTGATCGCATGGGCCACTCTGTAGAGCAATGGTCAAGTTCGATCATGCAGCAAATGCCGCGCGGGGTGATTTGGCAGCGTGAAGCATCTTTAGAGCTCTATAAGTACGCCGCAGGCTATGCGCCACGCCTATCAGCGGCAGAAGTAAGCGCTGATGGCTTGCTGTTTGAAATGCGACCAGAAACCACGCTGCAAATGCTGACAGAGTGGGAAGAATATTTGGCGCTGCCAGAGTGTAATGCTGGCAAGCAAGCGGTCGAATCACGCCGTGCTGCCGTGGTCGAAAAGTATCACCGCAAAGGCGGCTTGCAGGCGTGGAATATAGAGGATCTGGCGTCAGACCTTGGCTTTGATGTTGAAGTGCGGGAGCTATTTCCTCACCACTGCCTGCGTGGGTGTGACTACCCACTTTATGAAGAGAAATATCGCCACATTCTACGCATCTACGTGAAAGGCATAACGCAGGCCTACGCAACCTGCCTAGACGACTGTTTAACCCCGTTAGTATCACAAACCGCCGCCATTCTCGAATGCACGCTGAATCGCTTCAAAATGGCTGGCAAGTATTACGAATATATTTATGAGGAGAGTATCTGATGCATAAGCTACAGAACGGCTCACAAGTTTCAGCAAGACCACCGCGCAAGCCTTTAGTCGGGCTAGGTGGCTATTTTTCAGAAAGCAATGAACAAAGCGCACCAAGTTATCCAGGACAAGATTGGTTTAATGACTGTATTGATGAGTTTTTGAATGCTCTTGCAGCGGCTGGTCTTACATATGATCACACGCGAACAGATCACTTAGCGCGGATGATTTCTGGCTCAAACTTCGCA
>JBOFIW010000646.1:0-2259 GCA_051650365.1 Vibrio sp.
CAATAAAAGCACGATCAAGTTGCGATGCCCACTTCGGAAATAAAAGGCATACAACAAGGTAGAAAAGCTCAGCATTGCGGCAACAGAAAGTGAGAAATTCCAATACACATTCATCGCAATACTGCTCATGCCGCCAAACAGCACCACCACCAGCACTTGGGTAAACATGTATAGAGAGTCAAATCCCATAATGCTCGGCGTGAGAATTCGGTTATGGGTGATGGTTTGAAACGCCAATGAAGATTGCGCGATCGCAATGCCTGCAAACACCATCGCCAGCACTTTCGGCACACGGCGTGACAAAAAATACTGGTAGTTATCGGCATTCAACCCAACGCCAATAAACAGTGCGGCAAATACACTCGAAACGGCGATCAGCAGTAGCAACTTGGTTCTATCCTGCATTACGCTGCCCTCGCAAAATCAGAACAATAAACACCGAACCACCCAAAATACTGATGATCATGGAAATCGACACTTCATAAGGGAAAATAATCACTCGCCCCACCAAATCACACAGCAAGACAAACAACGCACCAAAGATGGCGGTGAGTGGAATATTTTTACGCAGGTTATCGCCATAATACTGGCTGACCAAATTCGGCACGATTAACCCCAAGAAAGGCAACTGACCGACAATCATCACCACGGTCGCCGACATCACCGACACCAATGCCACACCGATGATCATTACTTGTTGATATTTCAGGCCAAGGTTGGTCGCAAAATCTTTCCCCATTCCGACGGCAGAAATACGCGCGGCATACAGGTAACTAAAAATCGCCACCGGGATCGCCAAATAGAGCAATTCAAAATCGCCTTTAAGCAAGTTGGCAAAGTTGGCCACTGCCCAACCGGAAAGGTTTTGGATCGCATCGTATTTATAAGCGATGAAGAGCGCTAATGAGTCGATGACGTTGCCAAAAATGATGCCGATTAACGGCACAAAAATGACGTTTTTAAACTGAATGCGTTGAATAAAAAATACAAACACTAAGGTGCCTAACATAGCGACACCAAAAATCAGCCATAAATTATCGCCATGACCAAACAGCACGAGGCTCAGCACATAACCGAGCATGGCACATTCAACGGTGCCAGAGGTGGAAGGAGCGGCAAATCGGTTTTGGCTGATTTGCTGCATGATAAGACCAGCAATACTTAAAGCCGCGCCTGACAGGAGAATGGCCAATAATCTTGGTACTCGACTGGTCAGCAGCAACTGCCAAGCGGCAGCATCACCTTGAATCAAACTGGCGAGCGGTAAATGCCCCACGCCTACAAACAGTGAACAAAAACTAATCACGCCTAAAACAAGCAATAACTTTTTCAAAGCTAACCTCAGCTTGTCAGCAAGAGGAGGGTTTCCCCTCCTCCGCATCTACTACTGCATACCTACCGATGTTTTCATATCGGCAACCATCTGCTCTGTGGCTTTCACCCCAGAAATTGCGATGTACCAAGCAGTAACATCAAGATAAGCAATATGGCCGTTTTTGTACGCTGTGGTCGCTTTTACCAGATCGTTTTCAAACGTTTGACGGATATTCGATTCTGCTTTGCTGACGACCTTATCACGGTCAACCACTAGCAAGGTTTTCGGGTTATGTTCACGGATGTACTCAAAAGAGATCAGATCACCATGACTGCTCTCTTTGCTCACAGGCACGGTCTCGCTAAAACCAAAATCTTTGTACACAGAAGAGAAACGCGAATTCGCACCAAAAGTCGTCAGGTTGCCACCTGAGCTCATCACCAACATGGCATCACTCTTGTTCTGTTGATTGTATTGCATGATCGATTTAAATTGCGCATCAACTTGCTCAATTTTGGCTTCTACCGCAGATTCAATCGCAAACACTTTGCCTAAGTTGCGCCACTGCTGTTGGGTACTTTGCCAATAGCCTTGGTCAGCTTCTGCGGCAAAGACGATGGTGGGTGCAATCTTCGATAACTCGTCGTAGCTCTTAGACGCACGAGGACCAATGATGATCAGATCCGGCTTTTGGGTATAAATGGTTTCAAAGTCCGGTTCAAACAGTGAACCTGCTTTCGGATATTTGTCACTTTTGTATTTCGCTAAATACTCTGGCATACCATCAAAATTAGATATCGCAACAGGTTCAATACCAAAGCTGTCCATCGCATCCAAAGCACCAACGCCAATCACCACCACACGTTGTGGCTTCTGTTCTAGCGTTGTTTTCCCTAAACGGTGTTCAATCGTGACCGTTTCGGCTTGTACTGCAAACGAAGCCA